>JAEWCK010000260.1 GCA_023390675.1 Pseudomonadota bacterium | reverse complement strand
TTTAAACGCCGTGCGAATAACCATAAATTGGGGGGCGGCTCGCGAGAGCCGCCCCCTTTTTTGTGCCCCCCGATGATCGCGCCGGCCGGGGCCGGGCGCGTCTTGCAGCTCAGGCGACTGCGAGCTTGAGCGCGCCGTCGCCCTCGTCGATCGTGACGGTCGATCCGTCCTTCACCTCGCCGCGCAGGATCAGGTCGGCGAGCGGGTCCTGCAGATAGCGCTGCACTGCCCTTTTGAGCGGGCGCGCGCCGTAGACCGGATCGTAGCCCACCCGCCCGAGCCAGGCGCGCGCGGCGTCGGTCAGCTCGATGCGAATCTTGCGGTCGGCGAGCAGCCTGCCGACGCGGCCGACCTGGATGTCGACGATCGGCGCCATGTGCGCGCTGCCCAGCCGGTGGAACAGGATGATCTCGTCCAGACGGTTGAGGAATTCGGGGCGGAAATGGCCCCGAACGACTTCCATCACCTGCGGCTCGACATCCTCGACCTTCTGCCCCTCGCCCAGATTGGTGAGGAACTGGCTGCCGAGGTTCGAGGTGAGGATCACGATCGTGTTCGAGAAATCGACCGTGCGGCCCTGCCCGTCGGTGAGCCGGCCGTCGTCGAGCACCTGGAGCAGCACGTTGAACACGTCGCCATGCGCCTTCTCGACTTCATCGAACAAAACGACCTGATAGGGGCGCCTGCGAACCGATTCGGTTAGCACGCCGCCTTCCTCGTAACCGACATAGCCCGGCGGCGCGCCGATCAGCCGCGCGACGGCGTGCTTCTCCATGAACTCGCTCATGTCGATGCGGACCATCGCGTTCGCATCGTCGAACAGGAATTCGGCGAGCGCCTTGGTCAGCTCGGTCTTGCCGACGCCGGTCGGGCCGAGGAACAGGAAGCTGCCGAGCGGCCGGTTGGGGTCCTGGAGCCCCGCGCGGCTGCGGCGGACCGCAGTCGACACCGCCTTGACCGCTTCCTCCTGCCCGATCACGCGCTTGCCGAGCTGCTCCTCCATGTGGATCAGCTTCTCGCGCTCGCCTTCGAGCATCTTGTCGACGGGGATGCCGGTCCAGCGGCTCACCACCGCGGCGATGTCGTCGCTGGTCACTTCCTCGCGCAGCATCGCGCCCCTGGTGGTGGCCTGCGCCGCCTCCAGTTGCTTCGAGAGCGACGGGATGGTGCCGTAGCTGAGCTCGCTCATCTTCGCGAGATCGCCCGCGCGCTGCGCCTGCTCGAGCTCGAGCTTCGCCGCCTCGAGCTGCTCCTTCAGTTTCGATTCGGAGTGGATCTTGTCCTTCTCGGCCTGCCAGCGCGTGGTCAGCTCGGCGGACTGCTGCTCGAGATTGGCGAGCTCCTCCTCGAGATTGTCGAGCCGGTCCTTCGATGCGGCATCCGTCTCCTTCTTCAGCGCCTCGCGCTCGATCTTCAATTGGATGATCCGCCGGTCGAGATTCTCGATCTCCTCGGGCTTGGACTCGACTTCCATGCGGATGCGGCTGGCGGCCTCGTCCATCAGGTCGATCGCCTTGTCGGGGAGGAAGCGATCGGTGATGTACCGGTTGGAGAGCGTCGCGGCGCTGACGATCGCAGCGTCGGTGATCCGCACGCCGTGGTGCAGCTCGTATTTCTCCTTGAGGCCGCGCAGGATCGAGATCGTGTCCTCGACCGTGGGCTCGCCGACGAAGACGGGCTGGAAGCGCCGCTGGAGCGCGGCGTCCTTCTCGACATATTTGCGATATTCGTCGAGCGTGGTCGCGCCGATGCAATGCAGCTCGCCGCGCGCGAGCGCGGGCTTGAGCAGATTGCCCGCGTCCATCGCGCCTTCGGTCTTACCCGCGCCGATCAGCTGGTGCATCTCATCGATGAACAGGATGATGTCGCCTTCGCCGGCCTTCACTTCGTCGAGCACGCCCTTCAGCCGCTCCTCGAACTCGCCGCGATACTTCGCGCCCGCGATCAGCGCGCCCATGTCGAGCGACATCAGCGTGCGGTTCTTGAGATTGTCGGGCACGTCGCCATTGGCGATGCGCAGCGCGAGCCCCTCGGCGATTGCGGTCTTGCCGACGCCGGGCTCGCCGATCAGCACGGGATTGTTCTTGGTGCGCCGCGCGAGGATCTGGATGGTGCGGCGGATCTCCTCGTCGCGGCCGATGACCGGATCGAGCTTGCCGTCGCGCGCCGCTTGGGTGAGGTCGCGCGCGAACTTCTTGAGCGCGTCGTAGCGGTCCTCGGCGCCCGCGGTGTCGGCGGTGCGGCCCTGGCGAAGCTGGTTGATCGCGGCGTTGAGCCCCTCGGGCTTCACCCCCGCGGCGGCGAGCGCCTTGCCCGCGGCGGTGGTGCTTGCCAGCGCCAGCGCAAGCAGCAGCCGCTCGACGGTGACGTAGGAGTCGCCCGCCTTCTGCGCGACCTGCTCGGCCGAATCGAGCACGCGCACTGCATCATTGTCGAGCCCGGGCGTCTGCTGCGCGCCGCCGCCCGAAACCGCGGGGATCTTCGCCAGCGCCGCGTCGGTGCCTGCGAGCGCCTTCTTCGCGTCGCCGCCCGCGGCCGCGATCAGCCCGCTCGCCATGCCTTGCTCGTCCTCGAGCAGCGCCTTCAGGAGATGCTCGGGCGCGATCCGCTGATGGCTCATCCGGATCGCGACGGTCTGCGCCGATTGGAGGAAGCCCTTGGCGCGGTCGGTAAACTTGTCGAGATTCATGGTCGTCCCTGTTAGCCTGTGCCGGACAGATGGTGTTGCATTTCAGCAACACAAGGGGGAGGGCGTGATGATCGGAGCCGGTTTTGCCGCAGCCCGGCGCGGTGCGCAATGAAGTGGCTCCGCCGCATCGGCCTGACGCTGCTGGGCCTCATCGTCCTGATCGCTATTGCCCTCGCCAGCTGGGAGCCCTTGCTCGCCACGCGCATGGCGCCGCCGCCACCGCACACTTATGACGTGACGATCGCCCGCGACGATTTCGGCGTGCCGCACATCTTCGGCAAGACCGATCCGGATGTCGCCTATGGCATCGCCTGGGCGCATGCCGAGGACGATTTCGCGACGCTGCAGGAAGTGCTCGCGATGACGCGCGGCCGGCTGGGCGCGATGACCGGGGCCGACGGCGCGAAGACCGACTACGTCGTCCACTGGCTCGCCGCGCGCGACACGGTGGCGCGCGATTATATGAAGCAGCCCGCCGATGTCCGCGCGCTGCTCGACGGCTACGCCTCGGGGCTCAATCGCTATGCCGAGAAGCACCCGGAAGAAGTGCGATTGGCGAAGCTGTTCCCGGTCAATGGCGAGGATATCGCGACGGGCTTCGTCGTGCGCTCGCCCTTCTTCTTCGGGCTCGATGCCGTGCTCGGCGCGCTTTCGGCGAACAAGCCGCTCCCGGTCGAGAGCGCCGGGTCCGCGCCCGATGCGCCCGACATCACGCCGCTCGGCCCGAACCCCGAGGAAGCGGGCTCGAACGCCTTCGTCGTGGCCCCGCGCCGCTCGGCGGACGGCTTCACCCGGCTCGTCTCCAATTCGCACCAGCCGTGGCGCGGCGGCGCGGCATGGTACGAGCTCGTCGTCCATTCGAAGACGGGGTGGAACTTCGCCGGGGCGACCTTCCCCGGCGCGCCCTATCCGCTGCTCGGGCACAACGATCGCCTCGGCTGGACCAACACGGTCAACCGCCCCGATCTGATCGACGTCTACAAGCTCGACCTCAACCCGCAGCAGAGCGCCTACCGCTACGATGGCCAGTGGCGGAAGCTCGAGGCGCACGCGGTGTGGTTGCCGGTCAAGCTCTGGGGACCGTTCGTTCTGCCGGTGCGGCGCACGATCTATCGCGCGGTGCAGGGCCCCGCGCTGATCACGCCCAAGGGCGCATTCGCGGTGCGCTATGGCGGCGCCGATCAATTGCGCATGGTCGAGGAATATTATCGGCTGAACCGCGCGCGCAATTTCGACGAATGGCAACGGGCGCTGGCGATCCAGGGCGTGCCGGGCACCAACTTCCTCTATGGCGATGCGGCGGGGAACATCGCCTATTTCTACAATGCCGCCTTCCCCAATCGGAAGCCCGGGTTCGATTATATGCATGTGCTGCCGGGCAATACCTCCGCGGATTACGCGCCGGGGACGGTCCCGTGGAACATGGTCCCGCGCAATATCAATCCGGGCTCGGGCTTCCTGATCAACGCCAACAACTCGCCCTATCAGGCGGCGGGGCAGGGCTATGAGATCCCGCTCCAGCCGCCCCTGCTTGGCGTCGAGACCGACACCACCAATCGCGGCACGCGCGCGCTGGAGCTGATGGGCGCGGACCCCTCGATCAGCGAGGCGGATCTGAAGCGCATCAAGTTCGACAGCGGGGTGAGCCCCGGCTCGTATCTCGCCGGCTGGTTCAAGTCGCTGATGGCGGTCGATCCCAAGGGCGACGCTTTGCTCGATCGCGCGCGCAAGCTTCTGGGGCAATGGGACTGGAACTGGGACGGCAAGGGACCTGCGGACAGCCTCGCCTTCTCGATCCTGCGCACGCCCAATCGCTGGCATTACGAGCGCAAGCCGCGGCTCGAACCGCGCGCGGTGCTGGCGGAGGCTGCGGGCTATCTCCAGAAGCATTTCGGGCGATTGGACGTGCCGCTCGGCGAATTCATCCGGCTCCAGCAGGGCAAGATCGATCTGCCGCTCGACGGCGGCCCCGACGCATTGCGCGCGGCGACCAATTACGACGAGCGCCCCGATGGCCGCCTTGCGATCAAGCATGGCGACAGCTTCATCCTGTTCGTGACGTGGGACAAGGCCGGGCATGTCCGCTCGGAATCGGTCCAGCCCTTCGGCGCCGCGACGACGCGGCCGCATTCGCCGCATTATGCCGATCAGGCGAAGCTGTTCGTCGAGCACCGGTTCAAGCCGGTCTGGTTCGATCCGGCGGCGCTCAAGGGGCATATCGAGCGCGTGTACCGGCCATGATCAATCCTCCCCCGGAGGGGGAGGTGGCGCGCGCAGCGCGACGGAGGGGTGGTTCGGCAGGCGGTGTCGCTGGCGGAGAGCTACCCCTCCACCGCCTTCGGCGGTCCCCCTCCCCCTCCGGGGGAGGATTTATTGTGGCCGCTTGGCCTTGGCCGCGTCCTTCGCATAGCGATTGCCGAAGACATTGCCTTCGTACCAGCGCGGGGCCTGGTCGCCATCGGCGATCTCGCGTGCGATCAGATAATTGAGCCTGGCGAATTTGGCGCCGGCGGCCCAGTCGAAAGGCTGCTTCAGATCGTCCGAAACCTTGTGATAGTTGGTCGCGAGGAAGTCGCGGAACGCCTTCTCGCCGCCATTCTTGAAGCCGGTGACGAGGAACACCGACGGCACGCCCGCCTTGACGAAGCTGTAGTGATCCGAGCGCAGGAAGAGCTGCTCCTCGGGCATCGGGTCGGGTGAAAGCGTGACGCCCATCTTCGCCGCCGCGGCCTCGACGATCGGCCCGAGCGTCGAATGCTCGGCGCCGAACGCGACCACGTCCTGGAAGTCGTAGAGCAGGATCGGCATGTCGAGATTGACGTCGGCGACCACCTTGCCCGCGCCCACCGGATAATGCGCGAGATAGTCCGATCCGAGCAACCCATCCTCCTCGGCCGCGAGCGCCACGAACAGGATCGATCGGCGCGGGCGCTTGCCCGATTGCTGGAAGGCGCGGGCGGCCTCGAGCATCGTCGCGACGCCCGAGGCATTGTCCATCGCGCCGTTGTAGATCTGGTCGCCGCTCAATTTCGGATCGAGCCCCTCATGATCGAGATGTGCCGAGAGCACGACATATTGGGCTGCGAGCGCCGGGTCCGATCCGGGGAGCAGGCCGATCACGTTGGGCGCGTCCATCCGCTTGATCTTGCTCGTCCGCTCGGTGGTCACGCGCTGCTTGAGCGCGAAGCCCTTGATCGGCGCGCCCGCGGCTTCGGCGGCGAAGACCTGCTCGGCGGTCATGCTCGCGCCGGCGAACAAAGCCGCGCCCGCCTTTGGGCCGGCGTAAGCGGCGATCTTGACCCCCGGATCCACGCCGCCCGGCGCGCCCTCGGTGCTCAGCCAGTTGGTCTGCGGCTGGCCGAAATAGGCGATCGCCTGCACCCAGGGGAAGGCGCCTTTCAGGTCCTGCGGCGTGATCAGATAGAGCACGCCGAGCGCGCCGTGCCTGCCGGCGATCACCGGCTTGTCGGCCGCGTTGGCGGCGCGCAGCGCGTCGGCGTCGGCGCTTTTGGGCATACCGATCAGCGTGACGACGAACTTGCCGCGGACGTCGAGCCCTTCGTAATCGCTGTCGAGCCCATAGCCGACGAACACGGCGTCGCCGCTCACCACCTGCGCCGCCTCGCCATAGCGCGGGCTCGCCGAGATCAGCACGTCGGCGCCGTTGGCGAATTTGGTCGAACCCACGGTCAACACCGGCGGCTTCGCCGGATCGAGCGAATATTGGGCGAGCGGGACCTGCTGGTACCAGCCGCCGTTGGCACCGCCGGGCTTCAGCCCCAGCCCATCGAAGCGAGTCGCGACATAGCGCGCGGCGATGTTGTAGCCGCGGGTGCCCGCATCGCGCCCCTCGAGCAGGTCGTCGGCGAGGAACTCGACCGTCGCGCGGACTTGGTCGGGGCTGAACACGGGCTCGGCCGGCGCGGTCTGGGCGTGCGCCGCCGAGCCCGGGAGCGCGAGCGAAAGCGCGGCGAAAATCAAGGCGATGCGCAAGCGAAACTCTCCGGAAAGGCGCGTGAACGGCTGAGGCTAATGCAAAAGCCCGCGCCCCGCAAAGCTGTCTTGCGGGGATCGGACACCGCGCTATGGTCGCGGCTTCGCGACTCCTTTCCGGGACTTCCATTCGCATGAAATCCTTCCTGATCAGCAGCGCCGCCACCTGCGCGCTCGCCCTTTCGCTCGCCTCGCTTCCGGCGGCAGCCCAGACCACCGCTGCTTCCGCGCCCAAGCCGGCGCCGGTCGCCGAACTCGTCAAGCGCGTCGACATCCCCTACGAGCAGTTCACGCTGGCCAACGGCCTTCGCGTCATCGTGCATACCGACCGCAAGGCGCCCGTCGTCGCGGTGTCGGTGTGGTACGATGTCGGCTCGAAGATGGAGCCCAAGGGCAAGACCGGCTTCGCGCATCTGTTCGAGCATCTGATGTTCAACGGATCCGAGAATTCGCCGGGCGATTTCTTCGAGCCGCTCCAGCAGGTCGGCGCGACCGATTTCAACGGCACGACCTGGTTCGATCGCACCAATTATTTCGAGACGGTGCCGACCCCCGCGCTCGACCGCGCATTGTTCCTCGAGAGCGATCGGATGGGCTGGCTGCTCGGCGCGGTGACGCAGGGCAAGCTCGATAACCAGCGCGGCGTCGTCCAGAACGAGAAGCGCCAGGGCGACAACGAGCCCTACGGCCTCGTCGAATATGCCGAGCTCGAGAACCTGTTCCCCGAGGGGCATCCGTACCACCACTCGACGATCGGCTCGATGGCCGATCTCGACGCCGCGAGCCTCGACGACGTCAAGCAGTGGTTCCGCGACCATTACGGCCCCAACAACGCCGTCCTCGTCCTCGCCGGCGACATCGACGCGAAGACCGCGCGGCCGCTGGTCGAGAAATATTTCGGCGCGATCAAGCCGGGCCCCAAGGCGCACGATCCGGTCTCGCCGATCCCCGATCTGCCCGCGCGCAAGGACATCGTGCTCAAGGACAATGTCGCGACCACGCGTATCTATCGCGAGTGGATCGTACCGGGCCTGAATGATCCCGCCACGCCCGCGCTCGACGTGGCGAGTGACGTGCTCGGCGGTCTCGCCAGCTCGCGGCTCGACAACACGCTGGTGCGCAAGGAGCAGCTTGCGGTGAGCGTCACTGCGAACCTCCAGCAGTTCGAGCAGATGAGCATGTTCGAAGTGACCGCCGACGTGCGCCCCGGCGTCGATCCCGCGGTCGTATCGAAGCGGCTCGACGAGATCATCGCCGACTTCATCGCCAAGGGGCCGAGCGCGGACGAAGTCCAGCGCGTCGTCACCACGCAGGTGGCAGGGCGCATTCGCGGGCTCGAGCAGGTCGGCGGCTTCGGCGGCAAGGCCGTCGCGCTCGCCGAGGGCGCGCTCTATTCGAACGACGCCGGCTTCTACAAGAAGCGCCTCGCCGCGCTCGCCGCGCAGACCCCTGCGAGCGTCAAGGCCGCGATGCAGAAATGGCTCACCCGGCCCGTGCTCGCGATGCGCGTCGATCCCGGTCAGCGCGAGGCCTATAGCGAGGCCGCGGCGCCCGCCGCCAGGCCCGAGACCGCGAAGGCCGAGGAAGTGGCGCCGGCCAACACCCGTGGCGCGCTGCCCGATGTCGGCCAGATCGGCGATCTCGACTTCCCGGCCGTCACGCGGACGAAGCTCTCGAACGGGATCGAACTGGTCTATGCCCAGCGCACCGCAGTACCGATCACGCAGGCGGTGCTGAGCTTCGATGCGGGCACCACGGCCGACAGCGCCGACAAGCCCGGCACGCAGGCGCTGATGCTCTCGCTGCTCGACGAGGGGACGAAGACGCGCGATTCGATCGCGATCGCCGAGCAGCGCGAGCGTCTCGGCGCCTTGATCGGCACCGGCAGCTCGGCCGACCGCACCAGCGTGACGCTCAACGCGCCCTCGCCCAATCTCGCGGGCGCGCTCGAATTGTTCGCCGATGTTGTGCGCAATCCGGCATTCGCGCCCGACGAAGTGAAGCGGCTCAAGAACCAGCGGCTCGCGGGCATCGCGGCCGAGCTCAAGAACCCCAACGGCCTCGCCAATCGCGCGCTGCCGCCGCTGATGTTCGGCCCCGATTCGCCTTATGCCAAGCTTGGCGCGGGCGCGGGCGACCCGGCCGCGGTGGCGACGCTCACGCCGGCCGAGCTGACGGCGTTCCACGACGCGTGGCTGCGTCCCGAAAAGGCGAAGCTCTTCGTCGTCTCGGATCGCCCGCTCGCCGAAGTGAAGGCGGCGTTCGACGCGCGCTTCGGCGACTGGAAGGGCAATGGCCCGGTCGGCGTCAAGCCGAGCGCCCCGGCGGCGCAGGCGGCGAGCAAGATCGTGCTCGTCGACCGGCCGGATTCGCCCCAGTCGGTGATCCTCGCGGGCCAGCTCACCAGCCGCAAGGGTACCGACGAGCTGCTCGACTTCCTCTCGGCCAACGACGTGCTCGGCGGCAGCTTCCTCGCGCGGATCAACATGGACCTGCGCGAGACCAAGGGCTGGTCCTACGGCACCTACGGCATCCCGCAGCGCTATGAGGGCGCGCTTGCCTATGTCGTCGCGGCGCCGGTCCAGGCCGACCGTACGGGCGACTCGATCAAGGCGATCCAGCAGGACGTCACCGAGTTCCTGACCACGAAGGGCGTCACCGACGAGGAGTTCACCCGGACGATCAACGGATCGGTGCGCGAATTGTCGGGCAGCTTCGAGACTTCGGGCGACGTGCTCGCGGCAATGCAGCGCAACGATCTCTACAAGCGCTCGGATGACTATTACGACACGATCGCCCAGCGCTACCGCGCGCTCACGCGCGAGCAGCTCGACGCCGCCGCGCGCGCGACATTGAAGCCCACGCAGTTCGTCTGGGTGGTGGTCGGCGATGCGGCGAAGGTGAAGCCCCAGCTCGAAGGCATCGGCTTGCCGGTCGAGGTGGTTCCCGCCGCTTCGCTCGCCGGCAGGTCCGCGCCTGCGTCGGCCGGCAACTGACTTCCAAGGAGACAAGACGATGGCGAATGTGGACGGCAGCTGGAACACCGTGGTCAAGTCGCCGCTCGGCGACCAGGCCGCGGTGCTGACGGTCGAGAGCAACGGCGACACCTTCACGGGGCAGTTCGCCGGCGCGATGGGCAACGTGCCGGTCAAGGACGGCAGGGTCGACGGCGATAAATTGACCTTCGCGATCGACATAACCGTGCCGATGCCGATGACGCTCACCGCCGACGTGACGATCGACGGCGACAACCTCAACGGCCAGGTCACCGCGGGCGGCTTCGGCAGCTTCCCGATCACGGGCACACGCGCCTGAGGCGAGACTTCGGCTGAGAGGAGAGG
>JAEWCK010000237.1 GCA_023390675.1 Pseudomonadota bacterium | reverse complement strand
GGCTGACACCTACGATCTCATCGTCCTCGGCTCGGGGCCCGGCGGCTATGTCGCGGCGATCCGCGCGGCGCAGCTCGGGCTCAAGACGGCGATCGTCGAGCGCGAGAATCTGGGGGGCATCTGCCTCAACTGGGGGTGCATCCCCACCAAGGCGCTGCTCCGCTCGGCCGAGATCTTCCACTATATGCAGCACGCGAAGGATTACGGCCTCGCCGCCGAGAAGATCAGCGCGGATCTGGAGGCGGTGGTCAAGCGCTCGCGCGGCGTCGCCAAGCAGCTCAATCAGGGCGTCACGCACCTGATGAAGAAGAACAAGATCGCGGTGCACATGGGCGAGGGCAAGCTCACCGGATAGGGCAAGCTTTCGGTCACCGACAAGGACGGCAAGAAGACCGATCTGGAGGCGAAGAACATCATCCTCGCGACCGGCGCGCGGGCGCGCGATCTTCCCGATCTTCCCGCCGACGGCAAGCGCGTCTGGACCTATCGCCACGCAATGACTCCGCCCGAGATGCCCGGCAAGCTGCTGGTCATCGGCTCGGGCGCGATAGGCATCGAATTCGCAAGCTTTTACAATGACATGGGTGCGGACGTGACCGTGGTCGAGATGCTCGACCGGATCGTCCCGGTCGAGGATGCTGACGTCTCCGCCTTCCTCGAAAAGTCCCTCACCAAGCAGGGCATGAAGATCCTCACAAGCGCGAAGATCGAGAAAATCGAAACCGGCGCAAACGGCGTGAAGGCGACGATCACTGCGAAGGACGGCAAGGCGACGAGCACCGATTTCAGCCACGTCATCGTCGCGATCGGCATTGTCCCCAACACCGAGAATCTGGGGCTCAAGGAGCTTGGCGTCGCGATGGACGATCGCGGCTTCCTGAAGACCGATCCTGCCTGCAAGACCAATGTCGACGGGCTCTATGCGATCGGCGACATCACTGCGCCGCCCTGGCTCGCGCACAAGGCGAGCCATGAGGGCGTGATCGCGGCCGAGGCGATTGCGGGCAAGCACCCGCACGCGATGGACCCGCGCAACATCCCGGGCTGCACCTATTGCCACCCGCAGATCGCGTCGGTCGGGCTCACCGAAGCCAAGGCGAAGGAAGCGGGCTACGAAGTGAAGGTCGGCAATTTCCCCTTCATCGGCAACGGCAAGGCGATCGCACTGGGCGAAGCGGAGGGCTTCATCAAGACGGTGTTCGACGCCAGGACCGGCGAGCTACTCGGCGCGCACATGATCGGCGCCGAAGTGACCGAGCTGATCCAGGGCTATACCGTGGGCAAGACGCTCGAGACCACCGAGGCGGAGCTGATGGAAACGGTGTTCCCGCACCCGACGCTGAGCGAGATGATGCACGAGAGCGTGCTCGCGGCTTATGGGCGGGCGCTGCACATCTGATGCGCGTTTAATATTTGTCAGTGCTCTCCCGTCATCATGCGCGCGACTGGCGGGAGACGCGCGATGCAGTCGGCAAAGGCGGTGTTCGGGATCATCGGGGCGCTCGTCCCGGTGGCTTATTTCGGCGGGCTCTACTGGTATTTCCAGAGCTACAGCAATTCGCCGCTGGGCATGCTAACCGGCGGGCCCGGCAATCCGACGATGATCGGGCTGGGCGCGCTGGGGCTGGTGTTCTGCATTCCGGTCGCCCTCAAGCTTCTCAAGCTCGTATCGTCATCGCAGCGCGTGCCGATACCGAAGGAGCGCGCCGAGGCGGCGCTGGAGACCGACGAGCCGGCGTTCGACGCCGACGCCGCGCTGGCGCGCTACATGGCGCGCAAGGCGGCGGCGGGGGAGGAGATCCCGGCTTCGTACACGCCGCCCGCGCCGCGCGGCGGGGCGGATGCCCCGCGCCCGGTCTTCGGCCGCAAGACCGGCTGAGCGGAACGCGCAGGTCCCGCGCGGGTTAAGGCGCGGATGGCGGACAAGGACGATCACGATCAGGTCTATCGCGCGTTCCACGATGCGGTGAACATGGCCCCGCAGGAGATCGAGGACTGGCTCGCGACCGAGGAGAGCCGCAAGGTCGGCTTCAGGCGCGACGGCGGCGAGAGCGTCGGTCATGCCTCGGGACGGCGGATCGTGCAGATCCTCAGGACGACGAAGGCCGATCTCGATGGCGCGGACTATGCGCACATGCGCAAGGTGGTCGGCTTCGTGAAGCGCCACTGCGCGCAGGGGCCGCACGAGGAATACAAGATACCCACCTCGCGCTGGCGCTATTCGCTGATGAACTGGGGGCACGATCCGCTAAAGGATTGATGCGCTAACCTATGTTGGCAAGGGCAAAAAAACGCGCGCGGCCGGAACGACCCGCGGGCGCGCGACGTTGAAGCGCTCCAGAGGAGACGCCTGCATGAATCGCTATTTCTTTGCCCTGGGCCTCGGCCCTGCCTTCGCGCTCGGTGCCTGTGGCGGGACCGCGAACAACAGCACCACGACCACGGTCGACAATGTCGCGACTGTCGACGCGCTGGCGCCCGACAACACGACGATGGACGACAACGCGATGATGGCGGCACCGGCCTCGTCGGGTCAGCGCTTCGCCGACGCCGCGGGCGCGAGCGACTATTACGAAGTCGAGGCCGGCAAGCTCGCGCAGGAGAAGGCGACGAGCCAGGCCCTCAAGGATTTCGGCGGGATGATGGTCACCGCGCATACCGATTCGACCGAGAAGCTCAAGGCCGCCGGCGCGAAGGCGAACCCGGCGATCACGCCCAACCCGGTGCTCACTGCCGAGCAGGAAGCCAATCTCGCCGCGCTGCGCGACGCGAGCGGCGCGGCGTTCGACACCGCCTACAAGACCCAGCAGGTCGCGGCGCACGAGAAGGCGCTCGCCGCGATCAAGGACTATGCCGCCAATGGCGACGTGCCCGAGCTCAAGGCGTGGGCGGGCGACACCGCGAAGGTGGTCCAGATGCACCTCGACAAGATCAAGGGCATGTAACGAAAAGGGGCGCCCTACGCACGGGAGCGCGCCCCTCGTCTCTTCAGCGGATCAGGCCGCCTGTTCGTTCGCCGGCGCGAAAGGCGAGGGCGCTGCCTCGACCGGGCGCGGGCCCGGCGCTGCCGCGGGCGCCGGCGCGACGTTGACCGCGCTCATATGCTTGAGCCGGCCGTCGATATGCCCGCCATTCTCGATCGTGATGTTCTCATATTCGACATCGCCGGTGATCTTGGCCGAGCGCTCGATGGTGAGCTGCTTGACGCGCACCGTGCCTTCGATCGCGCCGGCGAGCCGGGCGGTCTCGGCAGTCACGCTGCCGAAGATCTGGCTCTCCGCGCCCTGCGCGAGGCTGCCGCAATTGACGTCACCCTCGACGCGGCCGTCGACATGCAGGTCGGCGGTCGCCGAGACGTTGCCGGTGACGATCACGTCGGGACCGATCACCGAGAACATGCCGCGCCTGGCGCCGCCCGTCTGCTGCGGCGGCGCGGGCGGAACCATCGGCCGCTCGTCGCGGCCACCACGATTACCGTTGAACATTTACGCTACTCCCCAAAATTCGAACCCGAATCCCCGGATAACCCT
>JAEWCK010000228.1 GCA_023390675.1 Pseudomonadota bacterium | reverse complement strand
GTGCCGGTCGGATCGGCGCGAACGTGATCCCAGCCGATCACGGCGTCGACGCGCGGGCCGGCAATGTCGCCGGCGAACGCGGGCGCGGAAGCACCGGCCGCAACGGCGGCCAGCAGAACGGAAATCTTACGCATTTTGGGAATGCCCCTTGTTCTCTTCTTGTGTTGAGGGTGTCTTTCGACGCCGGGCGCCATGCCCAGTCAATGCCGTCGAATCAAACGGTTGCGCGACGAATGTGTCGTTTCGGTCGACGGTGTTGCTGCGCCGCAACATGGCGCGGGCACAAAAAAAAGGCGGGGAAACCCCGCCCTTCGTTGCGCGATAGAGCCGAGGCTCAACGCGAATAGAATTCCACGACCAGGTTCGGCTCCATCTTCACCGGATACGGCACTTCGTCGAGCGTCGGTACGCGCGTGAAGGTGATCTTCGAGGCGCCATCGGGGGCGACGTAATCGGGGATGTCGCGCTCCGAGAGGCTCTGCGCCTCCATCACCAGCGCCATTTCCTGCGCCTTCGAGCTCAGCGACACTTCCTCGCCGGGCTTGATGCGGCGCGAGCCGATGTTGCACTTCTCGCCGCCGACACGGACATGGCCGTGGTTGACGAGCTGGCGCGCGGCGAAGATCGTCGGCGCGAACTTGGCGCGATAGACGATCATGTCGAGGCGCTGCTCGAGCAGGCCGATGAGGTTCTGGCCGGTGTCGCCCTTCATGCGCGACGCCTCCTCATAGGTCTTCTTGAACTGCTTCTCGGTGATGTCGCCGTAATAGCCCTTGAGCTTCTGCTTGGCGCGGAGCTGGATGCCGAAGTCCGACATCTTGCCCTTGCGGCGCTGGCCGTGCTGGCCGGGGCCGTATTCGCGCTTGTTGACCGGGCTCTTCGGGCGACCCCAGATGTTCTCGCCCATCCGGCGGTCGAGCTTGTACTTGGCGCTGGAGCGCTTCGACATGTGTAATCCTTTGCAATACGAACAACGTTGGTCCCGGTCTCCGCCTACGTCTCATCAGGATGAGGGCAGGGCCGCCGCTTCACCGGGGTGCGGGGCCATTGCGAAGGCGCGCGGTTAGCGGCGCCGGCGGGAAGTGTCAAGCTGGACAGGCCCGCGTCCGCCCGCCTAGGGACGCGCCATGCAAGATACGATCGATCCCGAAGCCTGCACGACGATGCTGGAGGTCCGCGCCGGCGTCGACGCCGTCGATCGCGCGCTCGTCCAGCTGCTCGCGCGGCGCTTCGGCTATATGGACGCGGCGGCGCGCATCAAGCCGACACGCGGCGCGGTGCGCGACGAGCCGCGCAAGGCGCAGGTGATCGCCAATGCCCGCGCCAATGCTCGCGCGGCCGGAATCCCCGAGGCCCCGATCGCCGATCTATGGGACCGGCTGGTCGAGGCCTCGATCGCGTATGAATTCGAGAAATTCGACGCGCAGTAGCGCTTAGTCGCCCGCGGTCCCGGTGCCTGCGAAACCGCCGGGGTTGGTGCGCTGGCGATTCTCGCGGTCGGTGCGATCGCGATCGCTGATCCTGGCCCATTCCGCCTTGGTGTGGCATTCCTTCTTGCCGCCGAGGATCGTGCCGGTCTCCTGGACCATACGGCAGATCTGCCTCTCCTTGGGCTGCTCGGTCTTGGCGCCATCCTGGGCAATAGCCGGGGTCGCAAGCACAAGCGCGGCCAGCAGCGAAACGAAACGCATTTCCAGATTCTCCGATAAGGGATTGCGCCGCCTAGCAGTTTTTGCCGCTTGCGAAAAGAGGCAGTGTATTGCCGCTTTATGTCAGCAATTCCGGTGGCGTTTCTTTCCGTCAAGTGCGGAAAGAACTCCGCGGAGCGTGCGCAGTTCTTGCGAAGACCAGCCTGGCTTGGTCAGCAAGGTGCGCAGCGTCCGCCGCGTCGCGGGGACGCGGTCGGGCGGGAAGTAATAGCCCGACGCCTCGAGCATCGCGTCCAGCTGGCCAATCATCCCGTCGAGCTCGTCCTGCGGGGCGGGGGGATCGAGCTCGGTTGCGGGCGGGCTCTCGAGGCGCATGCCCTTCGACCATTCATACGCGACGAGAATCACGGCTTGAGCGAGGTTGAGGCTGCCGAATTCGGGGTTGATCGGCACGGTGACGATCGTGCGGGCGAGCGCGACGTCGTCGGTCTCCAGCCCCGATCGCTCGGGGCCGAACAGGATCGCCGAGCGTCCCGGCGCTGCGCGGATTGCGACGGCGGCTTCCTCGGGCGTCACCACCGGCTTGGTCACCCCGCGCTTGCGCACCGTGGTGGCGTAGACCTCGGCGCAATCGGCGACCGCCTCGGCCACGGTCTCGAACAGCTGTGCCTTTTCGAGGACGATGTCCGCGCCGCTCGCGGCCGGACCGGCGGAAGGGTTGGGCCAGCCGTCGCGCGGCGCGACGAGGCGCATCTCGGTCAGCCCGAAATTGAGCATCGCGCGCGCGGCCTTGCCGATATTCTCGCCGAGCTGCGGGCGGACGAGGACGATGACGGGTGGCTCGCTCACCCCTTGCCGATCTCGTTGACGTTGCCGGCGAACTCCTCGAAGTCGCGCGCTTCGCGGAAGTCCTTATAGACGCTCGCGAAGCGGATATAGGCGACCGAATCGAGGCCCTTCAGCCCTTCCATCACCAGCTCGCCGATCCGCTGCGACGGAATCTCGGTCTCACCCTGCGTTTCGAGCTGGCGCTGGATGCCCGAGACCAGACGCTCGATCTGGGCGGGGGTGATCGGTCGCTTGCGCGCGGCGGTCGAAACCGAGCGGACCAGCTTGTCGCGCTCGAAGGATTCTCTGCGCTCGCCGCTCTTGACCACGGTCAGGTCGCGCAGCTGGATGCGTTCGAAGGTCGTGAAGCGTGCCGCGCACGCCTCGCACTGCCGCCGCCTGCGGATTGCCGCGCCGTCCTCGGTGGGCCGGCTGTCCTTAACTTGCGAGTCTTCGTTTCCGCAGAACGGGCAGCGCAAATCAGTCCCTCGTCAATTTGTCGATCAGCGCGACGCCCGCGCCGATAGCCGCGCCGCCGAGCAGGCCGACACCGGCGATGGGGAGCGACACGATCGCGCCGATCGCCGCGCCCTTGACGAGCGTATCGCTGACGCCGGTGCTGTTGGCGCGCGAACGGTCGAGGCTCGCCTGGGCGGCGTTGATCGCGTCGTTGCTCGAATCGGTCATGTCAGGCCTCCGGATAGATCGGGAAGCGGTGACATAGCGCGCTAACACGCTCGCGTACATTGGCTTCGATCTGCGCGTCGCCCTGCTCGCCATTCTTGCGCAGGCCATCGAGCACGTCGGCGACCATGTTGCCGATATCGCGGAACTCCGCCGGGCCAAAGCCGCGGGTGGTGCCGGCGGGAGAGCCCACGCGTATGCCGCTGGTCTTGACCGGGGGCAGCGGATCGTTGGGGATGCCGTTCTTGTTGCAGGTGATGCCGCTGCGCTCGAGCGCTTCGTCGGCGTCCTTGCCGGTGACGCCGAGCGGGGTGAGATCGACCAAGGCCAGATGCGTGTCGGTGCCGCCCGAGACGAGGTTGGCGCCGCGCTCCTTGAGCGTCGCGGCGAGCACCTTCGCGTTCTCGACCACCGCGGCGGCATAGCTTTTGAATTCGGGCCGCAGCGCCTCCCCAAACGCGACAGCCTTCGCCGCGATGACGTGCATCAACGGACCGCCCTGCAGACCGGGGAAAACCGCGGAGTTGATCTTTTTCGCGATCGCCTCGTCATTGGTGAACACCGCGCCGCCGCGTGGGCCGCGCAGCGTCTTGTGGGTGGTGGTGGTGACGACGTGCGCGTGGCCGAAAGGCGTGGGGTGGACGCCCCCCGCGACGAGACCCGCGAAGTGTGCCATGTCGACCATGAAGTACGCGCCGACTTCGTCCGCGATCGCGCGGAAGCGGGCGAAGTCGATATGGCGGGGATAGGCCGAGCCGCCGGTGATGATCAGCTTGGGGCGGTGCTCCTTCGCCAGCTGCTCGACCTGATCGTAATCGATCAGGTGGGTGTCGGGAGTGACGCCGTACTGTACGGCGTTGAACCACTTGCCGCTCATTGCCGCACGCGCGCCGTGTGTCAGGTGCCCGCCCGAATCGAGGCTGAGCCCCATGATAGTGTCGCCCGGCCTGGTCAGCGCGAGCATCACCGCGCCGTTGGCCTGCGCGCCCGAATGCGGCTGGACGTTGGCGAAGTCGCAGCCGAACAGCTGCTTCACCCGGTCGATCGCGAGCTGCTCGACTTCGTCGGAAGGATGGCAGCCCTGATAGTAGCGCTTGCCCGGATAGCCTTCGGCGTATTTGTTGGTAAACACCGATCCCTGCGCCTCGAGCACCGCCTTCGAGACGATGTTCTCGCTCGCGATCAGCTCGATCTGGTGCTGCTCGCGCTTGAGCTCGTGCGCGACGCCGGCGAACACGGCGGGATCGGCTTCGGCGAGGCCGGTGGTGAAGAAGCCCTCGGGCTGGAGCCCTGCATCGACGGGATTGGTGCTCATGCAGGGGACCTTTCGGGATGGCTGAGCTTCTCGACCCGGCGCTGGTGGCGGTCGCCGAGGAACTCGGTTGCGAGGAAAGTGGTGATGCACGTCTTGGCCATCTCGGTGCCGATCAGCCGCGCGCCGAGCGCTACGACGTTGGCGTCGTTGTGCTGGCGCGCGAGGCTGGCCGAGAGCGGCTCGGATACGAGCGCGCAGCGCGCCTGCGCCACGCGATTGACGGCGATCGAGATGCCGATCCCCGATCCGCACAGCGCGACGCCATAGTCGGCGCGGCCGTCGGCGATCGCATTGCCGAGCGCATAGCCGTAATCGGGATAATCGACGCTTTCGGGTCCATTAGTCCCAAGATCGAGCACGTCGTGCCCTTCGTTACGCAACCATTCGGCGAGTTCCGACTTCAAGGCGAAGGCGGCATGATCCGAGGCGATGGCGATGCGGTGCGGCATGCGCGCTCCCCTACGCCCGGCGGGCCGCGCTGGCTAGACCTTGGAGACCGAGATGCGAAAGACGATGCTTGCCCTGATCCCCGCGCTGGCGCTGGGTCTCGCCGCCTGCTCGCAGCAGGCGGAGGACAACCTGTCCAACTCGCTCGGCCGCACCGGCGATTCGCTCGAGAATGCGGCGGACGACGCGGGCGATGCGATCGGTAATGCGGCGGACGACGCCGGGCAGGCGCTCGACAACACTGCAGACGATATCGGCAACCGCGCCGAGAGCGTGGGCAACGCGATCGACAACGCGACTCGCTAGCGTCGCAGCCACCCTCTCCGCCGCGCCTCGGTGGCG
>JAEWCK010000139.1 GCA_023390675.1 Pseudomonadota bacterium | reverse complement strand
GCTCTCGGACTTGTCCGAAGGCGCGGTACGGTCGCCCAGATCGGCGGCGGCGTCGATTCCCGACTTGATCAGCCGCGCGAGCAGGAAGCCCACGCCCGCCGCTACGCCGACCGCGATCACCGGGCTCCTCCGGATGAAATCGGTGGCGTCGTCGAGGATGTCGTCGACTTCCTTGCCGCGCAGGCCCTCGGCGAAGCTCGAAATGCCCTGCGCGGCGGAGCGCGCGTAACGGCCGTAATTCTCGCCGAGCTTCGAATCGACGTCCGCCGCGGCGGTCTCCATCATCTTCGCGACTTCGTCGAGCGCGGTGGTGGCGCGATCCTTGCCGTCGCCGGCGAATTCGCGCGCGCGATCGGCGGCCTGATTGCCGAATTTCGCGGCCTCCTCGCGCAATTTATCGGTCGCGGAACGCGCCGCGGCGGGAGCTTCGTCGATCGTCGCGGTGGTGCCGCCACCCGTGGTTTCGTCGGCCATGCTAAACCCTCCATGTCTCGTGCGAAACAACCACGCCCGCGTTTGCGAGTTCCATCATCAGCGGTTAGAGGCTCGCGCGCGCCCCATCTTCCTAGGGAGACCGTTACGTGACCGCAATCATCGACATCCATGCCCGCCAGATTCTCGACAGCCGGGGCAACCCGACGGTGGAGGTCGATGTGATGCTCGAGGATGGCAGCTTCGGCCGCGCCGCGGTGCCGTCGGGCGCGTCGACCGGCGCGCACGAGGCCGTCGAGAAGCGCGACGGCGACAAGAGCCGCTGGCTCGGCAAGGGCGTCGAGGCGGCGGTGCAGGCGGTCAATACCGAGATCGCAGAGGAAGTGCTGGGGCTCGACGCCGAGGACCAGGCCGATCTCGACCGCGCGATGATCGAACTGGACGGCACTCCGAACAAGGGCCGGCTCGGCGCGAACGCAATTCTGGGAGTCAGCCTGGCCGCGGCCAAGGCTGCGGCGGATGCGCGGGGCTTGCCGCTCTATCGTTATGTCGGCGGGGTCAATGCGCACGTGCTGCCCGTGCCGATGATGAACATCATCAACGGCGGCGAGCATGCCGACAATCCGATCGACTTCCAAGAATTCATGATCGTGCCGGTCGGCGCGGCGAACATCGTCGAGGCGGTGCGCTGCGGATCGGAGATCTTCCACACGCTCAAGAAGAAGCTCCACGACAAGGGCCTGGCGACGGGGGTGGGTGACGAGGGCGGCTTCGCGCCGAACATCGCATCGACCCGCGAGGCGCTCGACTTCATCATGGCGAGCATCGAGGCCGCGGGCTACACGCCGGGCGACGACGTGATGCTCGCGCTCGATTGCGCGGCGACCGAGTTCTTCAAGGACGGCGCCTATCACATCTCGGGCGAGGGCAAGGTGCTCTCGCCGGTCGGCATGGCAGAATATCTCGCCGATCTCACTCGCAACTACCCGATCTTCTCGATCGAGGACGGAATGAGCGAGGACGATTGGGACGGCTGGAAGGCGCTGACCGACATGGTCGGCGGCAAGGTCCAGCTCGTCGGTGACGACCTGTTCGTCACCAATCCCGAGCGCCTGAAGCGCGGAATCGAGGGCGGCTTCGCCAATTCGCTGCTGGTGAAGGTCAACCAGATCGGCACGCTGACCGAAACGCTCGAGGCCGTCAGTCTCGCGCAGCGCTCGTCCTACACCGCGGTGATGTCGCACCGCTCGGGCGAGACCGAGGACGCGACGATCGCCGACCTCGCGGTCGCGACCAATTGCGGGCAGATCAAGACGGGTAGCCTCGCGCGCTCCGACCGGCTCGCCAAGTACAACCAGCTGATTCGCATTGAGGAGGAGCTGGGCGAGGCCGCGGTCTATGCCGGACGGAGCGTGCTGAAGGCCTAGTTCCCCTCCGCTCGCGTGAGGAGGGAAGCATGGTCTTGATTAACGCCGCTGGTTAAGCGAGAATCATCCTATGTCGCGTACCGTCTCTCCGATGCAGAGCCTTCTCCGCCGCGCCGGGCTTCCCGCCGCGGCGCTGATCGCGATGGGATTCTTCGGCTATAACGCGATCTGGGGCCCGACCGGCGTGGTCGCCGCCAAGGAATTCAAGGCCGAGTTGGGCCAGAAACAGACCGAGTTCGCCGCGCTCGAAAAGAAGCGCGCCGAACTCAAGAACCGTGTCGACCTGCTCGATCCCAAGCGCGGCGCCGATCCCGACATGGTCGAGGAACTCGCGCGCAAGCAACTCAACGTCGTGCGCCCGAACGAAGTCGTCATTCCCCTCAAGAAGTGAGCGTGGGGCGGTATCGGCCGCCACATTCCCGCATCCGTGCGGTCCTCGCAATGAACGCGGCTCTTTCACGCGCGTTGACGTTGCGTCCGGGACGATAACGCGCTTATAGGCCCGGCTCTGACCTTCCCCCGGGAGAGAATTCCTGTGGCCAAAGCACCGGCAAAAAAGACTTCGACCGAACCTGCCAAATCCAATCGCGAGCGTCCCGCCGAGCCCGAGCGGTACAAGGCCTCGAAGGAGGAGCTGCTCCAATTCTACAAGCAGATGCTGCTCATCCGCCGCTTCGAGGAGAAGGCAGGGCAGCTCTACGGGCTCGGCTTCATCGGCGGCTTCTGCCACCTCTATATCGGGCAGGAAGCGGTCGCGGTCGGCCTCCAGTCGGCGCTCGACGGCGACAAGGACAGCGTGATCACGGGCTACCGCGATCACGGCCACATGCTCGCCTACGGCATCGATCCCAAGGTGATCATGGCCGAGCTCACGGGGCGCCAGGCCGGCATCTCGAAGGGCAAGGGCGGCTCGATGCACATGTTCTCGACCGAGAAGAAGTTCTACGGCGGGCACGGCATCGTCGGCGCGCAGGTGTCGCTCGGCACGGGCCTGGCGTTCGCGCACAAATATAACGAGGACGGCGGCGTCGCGATGGCCTATTTCGGCGACGGCGCGTCGAACCAGGGCCAGGTTTACGAATCGTTCAACATGGCAGAGCTGTGGAAGCTCCCGATCATCTATGTGATCGAGAACAACCAGTACGCCATGGGCACTTCGGTCAACCGCTCGTCGTCCGAGGATCAGCTCTACAAGCGCGGCGAGAGCTTCCGCATCCCCGGCATCCAGGTCGACGGCATGGACGTGCTCGCGTGCCGCGGCGCGGCCGAAGAGGCGCTCGCCTGGGTCCGCGCGGGCAAGGGGCCGATCATCCTCGAGATGAAGACGTATCGCTATCGCGGCCATTCGATGTCCGATCCGGCCAAATATCGGTCGCGCGAGGAGGTCCAGTCGGTCCGCGACAAGTCCGATCCGATCGAGGCGGTCAAGCGCGAGCTCGAGGGCCTTGGCGTCAAGGAGGACGATCTCAAGCCGCTCGAGCAGGAGATCCGCAAGATCGTCAACGAAGCTGCCGACTTCTCCGAGCAGACGCCGGAGCCCGATCCTTCCGAACTGTACACCGACGTGCTGGTGGAGACCTATTGAGATGGCGATCGAACTCAAGATGCCGGCGCTGTCGCCCACGATGGAAGAGGGCACGCTCGCCAGGTGGCTGGTCAAGGAAGGCGACACGGTGAAGTCGGGCGATATCCTGGCGGAGATCGAGACCGACAAGGCGACGATGGAATTCGAAGCTGTCGACGAAGGCACGATCGCGAAGATCTTCGTCGCCGAGGGTACCGACAATGTGAAGGTCGGCACCGTGATCGCGACGATCGCGGGCGAAGGCGAAGACGCCTCCGCCGCGACTCCCGCGCCGACTCCCGCTCCGTCGCAGGAGCCCGCCAAGGAGCAGAAGGCGGCCGAATCCGAAGCGCCGAAGCAGGAGAAGGTCGAGACCGGCGCGCGTCAGCTGTTCGAGGCGGCGTCGCACCAGCCCAAGGCCGATCCCGAGATCCCCGCGGGCACTGAGATGGTCAAGCTCACCGTGCGCGAGGCGCTGCGCGACGCAATGGCCGAGGAAATGCGCGCCGATCCGCGCGTGCTCGTGATGGGCGAGGAAGTCGCCGAATATCAGGGCGCGTACAAGGTGACGCAGGGCCTGCTCGAGGAATTCGGCGCCAGGCGCGTGATCGACACGCCGATCACTGAATATGGCTTCGCGGGCGTCGGCACGGGCGCGGCGATGGGCGGATTGAAGCCGATCGTCGAGTTCATGACCTTCAACTTCGCGATGCAGGCGATCGACCACATCATCAATTCGGCCGCCAAGACCAATTACATGTCGGGCGGGCAGATGCGCTGCCCGATGGTGTTCCGCGGGCCCAACGGAGCCGCCAGCCGCGTCGCGGCGCAGCACTCGCAGAATTACGGCCCCTGGTATGCCAGCGTCCCCGGGCTGATCGTGATCGCGCCCTATGACGCGGCCGACGCCAAAGGGTTGCTCAAGGCGGCGATCCGCAGCGAGGATCCAGTCGTCTTCCTCGAGAACGAGCTGATGTACGGCCGCAGCTTCGATGTGCCCAAGCTCGACGATTTCGTGCTGCCCATCGGCAAGGCGCGCGTCGTGCGGAGCGGCAAGGACGTGACTTTGGTCAGCTATTCGATCGGCGTCGGCGTCGCGCTCGAGACTGCCGACAAGCTCGCCGAGCAGGGCGTGGAGGCCGAAGTGATCGACCTGCGTACGCTGCGCCCTCTCGACAAGGCGACCGTGCTCGAAAGCCTCAGGAAGACCAACCGCATGGTGGTGGTCGAGGAAGGCTGGCCGACCTGCTCGATTTCGTCCGAGATCATCGCGATCGCGATGGAGGAAGGGTTCGACGACCTCGACGCGCCGGTGCTCCGTGTCGCCAATGAGGATGTGCCGCTGCCCTATGCCGCCAACCTCGAGAAACTCGCTTTGGTCAACGCCGACAAGGTCGTGGCCGCGGTGAAGAAGGTCACTTATCGCTGATTGGGCGGAACCTCCCGCCGATGTTGCCGGTTTCTTTCCGGCTCAACAACGAACGGGAGTTTCGTCATGGCGGATGAGAAGGTGACGGTCGTCGATGCAGACGGCAGCGGCGGCGGCGGCGCCAGCGTGGTGCTGATGATCGTCGGCGTGATCGCGATCCTCGCGGTGCTCTACGTGCTGTTCGGCACCAGCCTGCTGAGCGGCAACACCAAGAAGATCGACGCCGACGTCAAGGTCGAAGCGCCGAAGTGAGCTCGCGAGGGGGCCGGTCCGCCGGCCCCCTTTCGCATCAGCAGGTTGCCTTGGTCGCGCCCTCGGCATTGTAGATCTGGCTCAGGTCGCGCCGGTCGCGCACCATCATCGAAGCGATCTCGACCATGCTCGAATCGGGCGAGAGCGAGGTCTTGATGAGCGGCTTGTACTCGTAATAGACCTCGACGAACATCGCCGCGCCGCCGTCGGGGGCGATCGTCTGGCGGCCCGAGGGGCCCATCCCGGTCATGTTCTTGCCGCTCGACTGGTTGTAGACGCCATAGGTCGAGGCATGTGCCGTCTTGTTGCCGTAGCAGCGCTGCCAGCCGATCTTGTAGGTCGTCGCGCCCGAGGAGGTCGGTTCGAGGTCGGAGAGGATCACGCGCCCGTTGGTTTTCAGGTCGAGCTCGCCCGACTGGAGTTGCGCGCCGGTCAGCAGGTCGTTGATGTCGGTCTCGCTGATCGTCTTGGCCTGGAGCTGGCTGCCCGACCCGATCCGTGCCGCATTGTCGGCCAGGTGCAGCGCGATCTGGCTGATCCGCATCTTGGTGATGATGTAGTTGGTGATCTCCGCGCCGGTGAGCCCCATGGTGAGCACCAAAGGCAGCGTGAAGGCGAATTCGAGCAGCGCCGCGCCGCTCGTGTCGCGGCCCAGCGTCAGGAGACGGCGGCGGATGCGGGCGAGGCGGCTCATGTGCAGTTCTTCACCTTCATCGTGCCGTAGCTGCCCTGGTCGCCATAAGGCTGGTTCTTGAGCACGGTCGATGCGCTGAGCTTGGTCGTGTGCGACCCGCCGATAAAGTTGTAGAGCGGGAAGAAGCGCGGGTAGCTGACATTGACCGTGTAGAGCACCGCGTCCTTCGCGCCGCCCTGGCCGGCATCGCCGCCGTCCTTGTCCCAATTGTTGTTGAGGTTGGCATCCTCATAGGGCTCGCCGCCGTTGCACGTTCCGTTGTGATCGGTGTCGGTCCACGTCTCCGCCTTGGCCGCGGACGCCGCCGAGAAGGTACGGTAGAAGCGGCGAGTGATCGTGATCGTGCTGTTGTTCGCCAGCGCCTTCACCTGGGTGATGATCTTGTTGTCCAGCGTGGTCTGGACGTTGGCGTCGGTCGAATCCTCGAGCGTCGAATCGCGCGCGGCCTTTTGCAGGATGCCCTGGAGCGTCGCGCGCATGTAGAGGGTGTGGCCGACGTCGAACGAGCCGAGCAGCACGAGCCCCATCACCGGCGCGACGATCGCGAACTCGACCACCGTCGCGCCGCGTTGATCGCGGCGAAGGCGAGGGAGGAGGCGGCGCAGCCTCACTTGGTGAGCCTCAGCTGCGAGATCTGGTCGGCGATCGACTTGAAGGTCGATTGCAGCTGCGCCGAGTTGGCCGCGCTGAAATAGCGGCCGCTGCTCGCGCAATTGGTGAGGCGCGTCACCGTGTCCGACGAGACCGAGCCGAACGAGATCACCCAGAGCGTGATGTTCTTGTTCTTGATCGCGGTGCAAAGCGCCGCGAAGCGCAGGTCGACCTGGCCGTCGAGGTCCGATTGCGCAGTCGAGTTGGTCTGGCGCTTGTCGAACCACGGAATGCCATAGGCATTATAGTCGGTCGCGCCGGTGTTGGTGTCGCCGTCGGTCATGAAGATGATGTGACGCTCGATCTCGCCGCCTTTCGGCGTGTATTCGTTTTCCGACTTGAAAAGCCCGGTCGGCGAGATGAGGCGCGCGCCCCAGAGCAGTCCGATATCGTGATAGGTGTTGCCGGTGGGCGTCAGGCTGTCGACATAGTCGTCGAAGTCCGACGCGCTCGTCCAGGTCTGGAGTTTCTTCGCTTCGGCCGGGCAATAATAGCTCGAAGTGTTCCTGTAGTCGGTGGTCGTGTCGCTGACCGCCGCGGTGTCCCAGCTGCCGGTGCCGTTGCCCGTCTGCTTGCGCGTGTAGAGCACGTCGGGAAGCGCGGGGCCCCATTTGGTGGTGGCGTCGCTGGTCGGCACCAGATCGATGTCGAGATCCTTCGCGCCCGACGGGATCGGGCTGTAGCTCGTCGCTTGGACCGTCGAGCGCTCTTCGATGCAGCCGTCCCAGCTGATCGTCTTGTTCGTACCGCCATCGCCGATCGGCAGCGTGAAGCTGTTGTTCCAGCTCGTGCCGTTCTTGAGTCCGCTGATATTGAGACTCAGCCTGTCGTATTTCCAATGCGCGGTGCCGCCATTGCCGGTGTTGCCGTTGTTCGAGCCCCAGGTGCGTGAATCGTACCGGCAGAAGAACCACCAGGTATCGGTCTGGCGATATTGCGTGGTCGAGGTGTCGGTCATGTTGCAATTCTGCCAGCCGATATCGGTCCACGGGCCCCATCCGGTCTGCCCTTGATTGCCGTTGCCGACCTGTCCGCCCGAGATGAGCTGGCGTGTCTGATAGTACCAGCTGTCCGCCACCCATTCGGGCTTTAGCAGCCGGCCGACGCGGACGTTGGTCGAATAGGGAACGAAGCCGAAGCGGATCTGGACCTGATTGCCGGTGCCCCCGCTCGGCGTGCCGGTGGTGCAGTTGGCGTCGGTGTCGAGCCGCGCGACGATCTCGTAGAAGCACTTCACCGCGACCTTGAGGCCCGCGATCTTCTTGGTGCCCGAGCCGTCGTCCTCGTCCATCGATCCGGTGTTGTCGAGGACGAACATCACGTCGGTGTTGGGAAGCCGCATGTCGGCGTCGCAGGTGACCGAGAGCGTCTCGGTGGTGCGCCCGAAGATGCGCATCAGCGTCATCGGCAGCACCGCCGAAGCCGTGCCCGAGACCTTGCCGGCATTCTCGCTGAAACTCTTGGTGACGTTGGTCGCGCCGTAGGCGGCGCTGTTGTAGTTGGCGTCGAAGAACTTCTCCGCGGTCGTCCGCGGATAATAGCTGTTGTAGCTCCAGGTGCCGCCGCCCATCGCCTTGCGCCCCGCGAGAGCGCCGGCGTCACAGGCATGTTGCAGGCGCGTCTTGACGATGTACATGCGGCTGATGTCGACGCCGCCGCCGATCATCCCCGCGAGCGGGATCAGCGCCATCGCCATCACCGCGATGGTGTTCGCGCGAACGTCGTGCGCAAGCGACACGAGAAACGCGCGCACTCTGCTCCTGCGATGTTGTCCCATGTTCGCGACCCCGATCCCCGTTCAACGTCGCGTCATGCGGCATGCGGGGATAACGGCTGTTAAAGCGCCGTGGTTAACATCGGCCTTATCGCGCAAGCGTTGGGGAGCGGCGGCATGACGTCATCCGACGACCCCGAACGAGTGCTGATCCTCACTTATGCGCCCGCGGAAGGGCGTGCGGCGCTGGCGGCGCTGCTCGCGCTCGACGACGCGCTGGCGCTGGTTATGCGCACGACGACCGAACCCGCGCTCGGCCAGATGCGGCTGGCCTGGTGGCGCGAGGCGCTCGAGCGGCTCGACCCTGCGCCGCCGCCCGCCGAGCCTGTGCTTCAGGCACTTGCCGGCGCGGGACTGGCCGGCGCGCCGCTGGTGCCGATCGTCCATGGCTGGGAAGTGCTGATCGAGGAAGAGTGGCTCGACGAAGATGCGCTGCGCCGCTTCGGCGAGGGCAGGGGATCGCTGTTCGCGGCTGCCGGGCGGGCGCTTGGCGCGAGCGGCGATCCGCTCGAAGCGGCGGGGCAGGGCTGGGCGCTCGCCGACCTCGCACGCAATCTCAACAATGCCGATGAGGCCGCCATGGCGCGCGCGCTCGCCGAGCCGTTGCTGCAAAGGGCGCTGACTGCACGCTGGAGCCGCCCCGGCCGTGCGCTCGGCGCCATGGCGCATATCGCGCGCCGCGATCTTGGCGGAGAAGCCAAGGGTGCGCCCGCGCGTGTGGCGCGGCTGCTCTGGCACCGGCTGACTGGACGTTAGCCGGCCCTCCGCAGTAAGCTCGCGCATCTGGGGGAGGAAAGGCGATGTGGCGCTATTTCGTCGGAGCCGGAGCGGCGATCCTGCTGGCGGTCGCGGGAATGTTCCTTTTCCGCGGCGGGGCCGCGCCTGAGACGAAGCTGCCGCCCCCGCCGGCTGCTGCCCATGCCGCCGCGGAGCAGCAAGAGCCGCTACCCGACCAGGCGCCCAGCGCCGCGGCGAAGACGCGCGAGCAGAAGCGCTTCGATCGCGTCGACAAGGACAAGAACCAGTCGATAACCCGCGACGAATTCTTCGCGCTGCGCCGCAGGGCTTTTGCCAGGCTCGACGCCAACCATGACGGCAATCTGAGCTTCGACGAATGGGCCGTGAAGGGAATCGCGCGCTTCACCGGCGCGGACAAGGACAAGTCCGGCGCGCTCACGCGAGCCGAATTCGCCACCACCGCGGTCAAGCGCAAGCCCGCGCGGCCCCGCTGCCGCTGCGCCCCGGCGCGTGACGCCAAGGCTGCGCCGCCGCCTCAGGAAGCCGAAGGCGAGAGCGACGACTGAGCCATCCAGCCGGCCAGCGCCTCGCGCGCGCGGCCGGTGTAGAGCAGCTTGCGATCGGCCTTTTTCGAGCGGCCCTCGATCGGCGGGAACAGCCCGAAATTGACGTTCATGGGCTGATAGGTTTCGGCCTCCGCCTCGCCGGTGATGTGCGCGAGCAGCGCGCCGAGCGCAGTCTCGCGCGGGGGCGGCGCCAGCGCCTCGCCCGCCAGCTCGGCCGCGGCGAAGCGCCCCGCGAGCAACCCGATCGCCGCGCTCTCGACATAGCCTTCGCACCCGGTGATCTGCCCGGCGAAGCGGATGTGCGGCGCGCGCTTCAAGCGCAGCGTTCCGTCGAGCAGCTCCGGCGACTTGATGAAGGTGTTGCGGTGGAGCCCGCCGAGCCGCGCGAATTCGGCATTCTCAAGCCCGGGAATCGTCCTGAATAGAGTGACTTGCTCGGCATATTTTAGCTTGGTCTGGAAGCCGACCATGTTCCACAGCGTGCCGCTCGCATTGTCCTGGCGGAGCTGGACGACGGCATAGGGCCAGCGCCCGGTGCGCGGATCGTCGAGCCCGACGCCCTTCATCGGCCCGTAACGCAGCGTCTCTATTCCGCGCTCGGCCATCACTTCGATCGGCATGCAGCCTTCGAAATAGGGCACGTCCTCCCATTCGCGGAATTCTGTTTTCTCGCCGGCGCGCAGCCCCTCGACGAAGGCGTGATACTGCTCCTTCGACATCGGGCAGTTGATATAGTCCTTGCCCGATCCCTTGTTCCAGCGGCTCTGGAACCACGCCACCTCCATGTCGATCGTGTCGCGATGGACGATCGGCGCGATCGCATCGAAGAAGGCGAGGCTTTCCTTGCCCGTCGCCGCGCCGATGCTCTCGGCGAGGCCAGGCGCGGTGAGCGGTCCGGTGGCGACGATCGTCAGCCCGGTCTCGGGCAGCCGGTCGACGCGCTCGCGGACGATCTCGATGTTCGGATGCGCCATCAGCGCCGCCGTGACGCCCTCCGAGAAGCCGTCGCGATCGACCGCGAGCGCCGAGCCGGCGGGAACCGCATGGAGGTCGCCCTGGCCGAGGATCACCGACCCGAGGTCGCGCATCTCCTGATGGAGCAGGCCGACTGCGTTGCGCTCGGCATCGTCCGAGCGGAAGCTGTTCGAGCAGACGAGCTCGGCGAGCCCGTCGGTCTGGTGCGCGGGCGTCATGGTGCCCGATCCGCGCATTTCGGAGAGGCGGACCTTGAAGCCCTGGCCGGCGAGCTGCCACGCCGCTTCGGAGCCCGCGAGCCCGCCGCCGATGATATGGATGTCGTGAGTCACCGGCGCGCAGATAGGGCGAAGCTTGGCAGAGCGCCAGCCGCGCGGCATGACGTCGGGAATGGAACGCAAACGATCCGATCTGCTGCTTCTCGCCGCGCTAGTGGCCGGTGCAAGCTATTATGCCCAGCACTGGCTCATGCTCGATGGGCCCCTCGTCATTGCCTGGAAGGGCTCGGGAGTCGCACTGCTCGCGCTATGGGCGCGGCTGCGCGCAACGAGCACCGACGGACGGCTGATCGCGGCGGCGCTGGGGCTGGGCGCGCTCGGCGACGTACTGCTCAACGCGATGGGGATGAATACGGGCGCGCTCGCGTTCCTCGCCGGACATGCGCTGGCGACGATCGTCTACCTGCGCAATCCGGCGCGGTCGTGGCTGCTCGCGGCGCCGGTGGCGGCGGCGATCGCGGGAGCCGGCTGGGCGCTGACCGCGAATGTCGGCGTCACGGCCTATGCGTTCGGCCTCGGCACGATGGCCGGCAGCGCGTTCGCCAGCCGTTTCCCGCTTGCGGCGCTTGGCGCGGCGTTGTTCGTGGTTTCCGATCTGCTGCTCTTTGCCGAGATGCGCGTGCTGGCTCACTCGCCTTTGCCGGGCCTGCTGATCTGGCCGACCTATTTTGCAGGTCAGGCGTTGATCGCCTGGGGCGTGGTGACCGGGCTGGAAAAGGCGAAGGCGTGAAGATCTACACGATCGGATACGAAGCCACGACGATGGCCGAGTTCATCGCTGCGCTGCAACGCGCCGGGGTGGAGCGTGTGATCGACGTGCGCGCGCTGCCGCTGTCGCGGCGGCCGGGATTCTCGAAGAACATCCTCGCGGCGAGCCTCAAGGATGCGGGCATCGACTATGTCCATCTGAAGCAGTTGGGCACGCCCAAGCCCGGGCGCGACGCGGCCAAGAAGGGCGATGTCGGGACGTTGCGCGCAGTTTATGACAACCAGCTCGGGCTGCCCGAGGCGCAGGCGCAGGCGGCACAGATGCGCGCGCTCGCCGCGGAGAAGCCGAGCGCGCTGCTCTGCTTCGAACGCGATCCCGCGCATTGCCACCGCACGCTGCTGCTCGCCGCGGAGGGCGAG
>JAEWCK010000060.1 GCA_023390675.1 Pseudomonadota bacterium | reverse complement strand
GCTCTCGTCTCTGCCGCTTCTGCTCCGGCGCCCGAGCGTCGGGATCGCAGCGGTGCGCGCTTTGGCCTGAACTTTCCTGAACTTCCGAACGGCGGCCCCGCCGCCGACTCAGTCCTCCGCCGCGATCGTCACGCGCAGGCCGTCGAGCGCCTCGGTGAACGGGATCTGGCACGAAAGCCGCGAGCGCTCGTCGCGGTCCGACGAGCTGTCGAGCAGGTCGTCCTCGTCCAGGCTCATCTTCGGCAATTTGGCCGCAAATTCCGGATCGACATGGACGTGGCAGGTGGCGCAGCTGCAGCAGCCGCCGCAGATCGCGAGCAGCTCGTTGAAGCCATTGTCGCGGATCACTTCCATCACGCTCCAGCCCACCTCGCCCACGACCTCGCGTTCTTCCCCTTCCCTGGTCACGACGATAAGCTTGGGCATCACGATCTCCTGTACGCGGGCGGTCCATGCCCCCAACCTCTTCGCACTGCAAGGATAACGCCCGGATGGGATTGAGCGCCGAACAATTGAAGACTTCGCTCGACGCGCTCGCCGGCGCCGAGCCGAAGCTCGCCGCGGCGCTCGCCCGCGCCGGCTATCCCGAGCCGCGCATCCGCGAGCGCGGCTACGAGACCTTGCTCCGCACGATCGTCGGCCAGCAGGTCAGCGTCGCCGCGGCGCAGTCGATCTGGAACAAGCTGGCCGCCGGGCTCGGCGACCTCACCGATCCGAAGGTTGTCGCCAGCGCCAGCGACGAGCAGCTCCGCGCCGCGGGACTGTCGCGGCAGAAAGCGAGCTATGCGCGCAGCCTCGCCGACGAAGTGACGAGCGGCCGGCTCGATCTCGCGCACCTTCCCGCCGACGACGAGGAAGCGATCGCCCAGCTCGTCCGGATCAAGGGAATCGGCCGCTGGTCCGCGGAGATATACCTGCTCTTCGCCGAGGGCCGTCCCGACATCTGGCCCGCGGGCGACCTCGCGGTGCAGATCGAGATCGGCCGGATCATGGGCCATACCGAGCGCCCGAGCGAAAAGCTCACCCGCGAGCTGGCCGAGACCTGGCGCCCCCACCGCGGCGCCGCGGCGATCCTCGCCTGGCACCATTACAAGGTCGATATGGAGGTGATCTAGACCGTCAGCCCCACCGCGATAGCGCCAAGCGGCCCCGCCATCGTGCCGAGCCCCGGCTCGCCCAGCCGCGCCTCGAGCTGGTCGGCATAGGCAGTGAAGGCGCCGTACCCGCCCAGGCTCTCCGCCAGCCGGGCGCGGAGCCGCGGGAAGAGATAGGGCCGCTCGGCCACCACGCCGCCGCCGATCGCGATCCGCTCGGGCGCGAGCGTCAGGACGAGGTTGTGGAGCAGCCCCGCCAGATCGTGGACGAACAGGTCCCATTCGGGCCCTTCGTCGGGGAGCTGATCGCCGGGCACGCCGAAACGCTCGGCGAGCGCGGGGCCGGAGAGCAGCCCCTCGATGCAGTCGCCGTGAAAGCGGCACCAGCCCTTGTAGCTGTCGCCGGGCAGCCGCGGCACGCGCATGTGCCCCGCCTCGCCATGCGCCCAGCCCATCACCGGCTGGCCGCCGCTGATCAACCCGACGCCGACGCCGGTGCCGATCGTGATATAGGCGTGGCTCGCCATCCCCCGCGCCGCGCCCCAGCGCCCCTCAGCGAGCGCCGCGCCATTGACGTCGGTCTGGATCGCCAGCGGCTTGCCGTAGCGCGCCGCCAGCCGCTTCGCGATGTCGGTGCCGGTCCAGCCGGGCTTGGTGGTGGCGGTGATCGATCCGAAGTCGGGCGCGGCGGGGTCGAGCTCGAGCGGCCCGAAGCTGCCCACGCCGATCGCATCGAAATCCCAGCCGTCGAGCACCGCCTCGATCGCGCCGAGCGTCGTCGCGGGATCGGTGGTGGGAATGGTGACGCGCTCGCGCACGTCGTCCGGGCCGCTGGCGAGCAGCGCCACGCATTTGGTGCCGCCCAGCTCGAGGCCGGCGATCAGGGAAGCCGATGCCATGGCCCAGCGCTAGCGCAGCACGCCCGCACAAAAAAGGGGCGCCCGAAGACGCCCCCGAAGCAGATCGGGAAGTATTCCCGGGGCAGCAGCGGCCGGCCCTGAGACCGGCCGTCGCTCCCCCTTTGCTCGGGAGCCTAGAAGCGGCCCCGGAGTCCGATCATCACCTGACGACCAGGCTGGAACAGCGTGTAGGCGGCATTCTCGAACTGGAAATAGCTGCGCTGCTTCTCCTTGGTGAGGTTCTGCACGTCGAGCGTCAGTTCCGGACCCCATTTGAGGTCCATGATCTCGGCGAAGTCGACGCTCGCCGACAGGTCCCACTGCTGGTAGTCGTCATTGTAGAGCGCAGCGGCGCTGATGCCGTTCTGGTTCGCGCCCGAGGCGATGAAACCCTTGTTGAACGTGGTCGAGAGCCGGACCGAGAGGCCGTGATTCTCGTAATAGCCGGTGATGTTGTAGGTCACCGGCGAGACGCCGGTCGCCACCGCCGGCGCGGCGCCCGACCCGGTCTGGTCGATCAGCGTCAGGTTGGCGCTGAAGCCGAAGCCGTTGAGCCCGACATAGCGCCCGAGCAGGAAGTCGAGCGGCTGCACCCAATTGGCCTCGAGCCCGTTGACGTGGAGCACGCCGCTGGCATTGACCTGCTGGGTCAGCACCACATTCGCCTGGGTCGGGCCGCCGCGCGAGTTGATCGCGGCCTGCTGCGTCGGCGAAAGCGTGTCGTAGGTCACGCCGTACGCCGCCAGCGAAGAGAAGGGCACGGTGACGTTGCCGTTGACCGTGAAGCCCTGCACGGCCTTCCGGAAGGCCGCGAAGCCGATATAGCCTTCCTTACCGGTATAATATTCGAAGCCGAGATCGATATTGTCGGAGATGAACGGCGCCAGCGACGGATTGCCGACGGTGCCGGTGTCGGCCGAAGGGCTCGAGAAGTTGAGGCCCGGGAGCATCGAGTTGGGGTTGGCCCGGGTCATCGTCCGCGAGACCGCGGCGCGGACCACGGCATTGCCGCCGATATTATAGGCCGCGCTCGCCGAGGGCAGCCAATTGTCGTAGCTCGCGTCGGTGTAGACGAAATTGACGATGTTCGGATAGCAGGAGCCGTCGCGGACGTTGCCCGTGCCGGGGCACGCCGCGGGCAGCGGCCCGGCGCCGTCGGGATCCTGCGAGTTCCGGGGATCGGTGATCGAGACGCGCCCGCCGATCCGCTGGTCGGTCTTCACCCAGCGCACGCCGGCGTTGAGCCGCAGATCGTTGCCACCGACCTCGAAGTCCCCGTTGACTTCGCCATAGATGCCGAGCGTCTTCTCGCGGACATAGCCGCCGCTCGCGCCGGTGTTCGACGATCCTGCCTCGGGCGACCCGTCATGGAAGGCATCGTAGTTGGACGCAGCCTTGAACGCGTCCCAGTCGACGGTGATGTAGTTGCTCGGCCCCGGGCGCAGCAGCGACTGGATCGACGCGCCATTGGGGATCAGCGATCCGAGATAGCGCACCGGACCCGTCTGACCGGCAGTATAGCCGGTGCCATAGGCCGGATAGGTCGGGTAGCCCGCGGGCGTCGTCGTGGTGTTGAATCCGTCGCAGGCCGGCTGGGTGTTGGGACCCGGCAGGAACACGCTCGGCCGATCGCCGCACACCGCGTTCTGCCAGGCCTGACTGTTGTCATAGGCGCGGATCTCGCGCGAGACGTCGTCATAGGCGGCGCCGACGCGCAGGTTGAGATGGTCGTCGCCCCAGCGCAGGTTGCCGCGCACGCCCTTGGTCTTGGTCCAGCGGCGCTCATCCTGCATGTTCACGCGGCCGCCCGGCCAGCCGAAATTGCCGGGCGTGTTGAGGCTGACATTGGTGGTGATGACCGGGATATCGCCCGAGCTGTTGTCGTAATTGACCGTCACGCCCGAATTGCCCGGGGTGATCACCAGCACGGTCGGGGTTTCGCGGTGGAACTTGCTCTCGGTCCAGTTGCCGTTGACGTCGATCTTGAGATCGTCGGTGATGTCCGCCTCGAAGCCGGGGTTCACGCCCCAATATTGCAGGCTCTCGAACCAGGGCCGGTATTCGAGGAAGAATTGGGCGTTGTAATAAGTGCCCTTGGTAGCGACGCATCCGGCCGCGCAATCGGTGCGGTCATAGGTCGTGTTGACCGGGATCACCGCCCCGTTGCGGCCGACCCAGTTCATGTCGATCCGCTCCATGTCGTTCTTCTTGCGGCCGAACATGCCGTCGACATAGGCGTGGAAGCCCTCGCCCTTATACTCAAGGCTGGCGATGAAGTTCAGCCGCTCCTTGGTGCCGAACTCGTCCATCGGGCGACCGAGGCGCGGGATGATGCCGTTGTCGATCTGCTGGATCGTCGCGCCCGGATTGAGCTGGAGCAGTAGCGCCTGGTTGATCGTCGTGCCCGGGGCGACGCCGGGAATACCGGCGTTCGACGGCACGGTGCCGGGGATCGTCCAGTTGCCGCCGCCGGTGCTGTTGCAGCTCGCATTGTTCGCAGTGCACTGCGCCGCCGCGGTCTGCGCCGGCGTCGGCGTGTTCTGCACGCCGCCGGTGGTGCCGGCGATGCTGTTGGGCGTGCTCAGCTGCGGGTTGGTCCAGCCGACCGTCTCGAAGCCCTTGGTGTAGATCTCGTTGTGCACCCCGGCGACGCCGACCAGCACGCCGAAATCGCCCATCGTGGTGCTCGCGAGCAGCGAGCCGCGATAGCCCCATTTGGTCGAATTGGTGTTCTTGGTCAGCTGCCCGCCATAAGTGACGTGTGTGCCTTCATTGTCGAACGGCCGCGCGCTGCGCATGTCGACGATGCCCGCCGCGCCGCCCTCGAGCATGCCTGCGGTCGGGCTCTTGTTGACCGTCAGTTTGGTGAACAGCTCGGTCGGGAAGATGTCGAGATCGACTTCGCGGTTGGTGCTCTGCGCGCCGTCGCGCCCGGTCGAGGCCACCGCGATCGGCGCGTTGTTGAGCGTCACGCGCGTGAAGTTGGTGCCGAGGCCGCGGATCGCGACCTGCAGGCCCTCGCCGGTGATCTCGCGGCTGATCGTGATGCCGGGAATTCGGTTGAAGGACTCGGCGATGTTGGTGTCGGGGAACTTGCCGATATCCTCGGCGAAGATCGTGTCGGTGAAGCCGGTCGATTCCTTCTTCGCGTTGGTCGAGCTCTGCAGCGACGCGCGATAGCCGGTTACAACGATATCCTCGCCCTGGTCCTCGGGGACGGCGGTCTGATCCTGCCCGGCAGGCGGCGTGGTCTGCGCGAGCGCCGGCCAGGCCGTGCCGGCGAGGAGCACGGCGCCAAGGATCGCGGCGCGGCGGGCGGTGAAGCTGGATGCAATTCGAGCGTGCATATGTCCCCTCCTTGACAGGCCTCTTCCGGGCCGCACCCGCAATGTTAGCGGTCACATAGGGCTATGCTCGCCCCAAAGCGCTGTCAACTCATACATTTGCGTCACATTAGTTTGTCGAGAACACAATCACTTACCGCTCCGCAGCAATATACGGAAATGTTTCGGCCCACTTGTCCGAGTTAAACTGACAGCGTTGGCGGCAAGCGACTCAAGCGCCTGGCCCCCTTGCCGCCGCGCCCCCGCCACCACATTTGCGGCGCACAACCCGCTGGCACGAGGATAAACCAGATGCGCTACAATCAGCTCGGCCGCACCGGCCTGATCGTCTCCGAGCTCTGCCTCGGCACCATGACCTTCGGCGGCAATGAAGGCATGTGGGGACGGATCGGCCAGCTCCAGCAGGATGAGGCCGACGCGCTGGTCAAGGCCGCACTCGATGCGGGCATCAATTTCTTCGACACCGCCAATGTCTATGCCGAGGGGCGCTCCGAGCGGATCCTGGGCCAGGCGCTCAAGAATCTGGGTGTCGCGCGCGAGGAAGTGGTGGTCGCGACCAAGGTGCTCGGCCGCATGCACCCCGGGCCCAACGGCGCGGGCGCATCGCGCGGGCACATCCACGATCAGGTCAAGGCGAGCCTCGAGCGGCTCCAGACCGACCATATCGACCTCTATCAGATCCACGGCTTCGATGCGGCGACGCCGATCGAGGAGACGCTCTACGCGCTCGACAGCCTGACGCGGCGCGGCGTCGTGCGCTATTTCGGGCTTTCGAACTGGGCGGCGTGGCAGATCGTCAAAGCGGTCGGGATTGCCGCAGCCAAGAACTACGCCCCGATCGCCTCGCTCCAGGCCTATTACACGATCGCCGGACGCGACCTCGAACGCGAAGTGATCCCCGCGCTCCAGTCCGAAGGGCTAGGGCTGATGGTGTGGAGCCCGCTCGCCGGAGGCTTCCTCTCGGGCAAATACACGCGCGAGGGCGAGGGCGAAGGCCGTCGCGCGGGGTTCGATTTCCCGCCCGTCGACAAGGAACGCGGCTATGACGTGATCGACGTGCTCCGCGAGCTGGCCGAGGCCAAGGGCCGCTCGGTCGCACAGCTGGCGCTCGGCTGGCTGCTCCACCAGAAGGCGGTGTCGAGCGTGATCGTCGGCGCCAAGCGGCCCGAGCAGCTCGCCGACAATCTGGGCGCAGTCGAGGTGGAGTTCAGCGCGGAGGAGCTGGCGCGGCTCGACCAGGTCAGCAAGCTACCCGCCGAATATCCCGGCTGGATGCTCGAGCGGCAGGGCGGCTATCGCGGCGCGCCCGATCCGCGGCGCTGATTAGTCGAATTCCACCGTCAGCGCTTCGGCGAACGGCCCGTTCTTGCTCAGCCGCCCCGCGCTCCCCCGCGCGCGACGCAGGTTCGGGCGCTTGAGCAGCGGCTTCAGCATCAGATGCAGCGTCGCCTTGTTGATGTGGATGCCGAAGCACTGGTGCAAGCCATAGCCGAAATGGATGTAGTCGCTCGGGGATCGATGCGGATCGAAGCGCGTCGGATCGGTCACGCGGCGCGGATCCATCATCGCCGAGGCGAAGGCGGCGAGCACGGTCGCGCCCTTGGGCACGGGCGTCTCGTGCGCGGTGCCGCGCGCGATAACGGTATCTTCCAGCACGTTGCGCGGCAGCCCGGGCGCGAGCGGATCGAAGCGCATCGCCTCGAATACATAGCCGGCGAGCAACGCATCGTCGTTCGCCCGCGCCGCAGCCTGCGCGCCGGCCAGCGCCTTCGGACGCCGCAACAGCTGCTCCATCGCCTGCGGCACGACCATCGGCGGTTGCGGCGGGCCGCCGACGATGAAGCCCATCAGATTGGTGCGGATCTCGACGTCGCTGAAGCCGGGCGTGCCCTTCTTCTGTTCCGCGAGGCAGCGCGCGAGGACGTCGTCCTTCCCGGGAGCCGCTTTCCGTCGCACGATCTCGGCGTCGATATGCGCGCGCAATGCCGGCGCGATCTGGTTGACTTCAGCGAGCATCGCGGTGTCGCTCATCGGCGTCACGAACTGGAATTCGAACAGCCGCGTTCCCCACACGCGCAGGTCGCCGCCGGGCGGGTCGGGCACGCCGAAATAGCCGCCGAGCACAGCGAAGGTCACGCGCCGCACCAGCGTATCGACCACTTCGATCCGACCGGGCGCGGCCGCGACGATCGCCTCGGCCATCGCTTCGACCTGATGCGCGAGGTGCGGCAGGTCCTGCGGACGCACCACCAGCCGCATCGCCGCGGTGTCGCGATGATAGAGCGGCGTATCGCCCATGCCGAGGAAGAAGGGCTCACCGCCCATGATCACATCGAGCTTGGGCTTGTACGGCGCGCCGAACGCGGGATCGTTGGCGAAAACCTCGCGCACGTCGTCGTGGCGCGACGTCATGACCATGCTGCCGAATTTCGCCACCGGCTTCCAGCGACGCAGGAAGGCGAAGAAGTACGGCATGAACCAGAAGACGAAGCGCTCGGCGAGCTTTGCAAACCCCTTCTTGCCGGGGCGGAGCACCTCGCGCGAGGTGAGCGCGTTCACAGCGAACCCAGATAGGCGAGCGCCGGCATGCTCGGCAGCCAGAAATATTCGCCGCCAGCCATCTGGACGAAGGTCTTGACGTTGATGATCCGCCGGAGCGGATCCTCGCGGATCGTCATCGTGCCCTCGGGCCCGATCAGCGGATCGGTCTCGTCATAGAGAGTCGCGAAATTGGGATTGAGAATCCAGGTCTGCTGGACGAACTCGAACTGGCGCGTGATATCCGTGTTGAGGCACGCGAAGAGCAGCCCGCGATCGACATTGTCGGACACCGCCGGATCCGCGATCGTCGCGCCATATTTGCGCCCGCGCCTCAGGATGCGGTGGTTGTTGGCCGCATCGAGCAGGGTCTGCTTGTCGGCCGGCGTGGGCGCGAGGCCGTCGCGCGGATTGGCGCGGCGGACATGGCTGCCGACCGGGCAGCCGGTCCCCAGCCTGTCTCGGTCCCAGAAGCCGAAATCGTTGAGCGGCGCCAGCGTGCCTTTGGGACAGAGCAGATTGCCGTCGACATCGCGCCCGACCACGCGCTCGGCGAGCCATTCGGCAGTGACGTGCCCCGATCCGTCGGGGTCGCGCATGCGGATATGGTCCGCTCCCTCGCGCATCGCGGTCCAGAAAGCCGTGACGTCCTGCTTCAGCTCGCGCACGACCATGTAGCTGCCGTTGAGGCCGAGGTCGCGGAAACCCTCGCCGCGCGGGTGCGGTGGCAGCCTGGCGGCATCGGCGGCGGGACTGTCCACCACCACCGGACCCACCGCGACTTCGTTATGGCCGTTCAGATGCCCCATCAGCACTTCACCGAGCGGCACGCCGTTCCAATAGTCGCGCGGCGCCGTGCTGCCGTCGCGGAAGACGACGGTCTTGTCCTCATACGGGATCGGCTGGGAAATGCCGTCGGAAAAGCCGAAATGCTCACGCGCGATGCCCTTGGAATCGAGCATGAGCTCGAGCGGCAGGCGATGGACAACACTGACGCCGAACGGCGCGAGCGCGTCGCTCACCTGCGCGCACCAGGCTTCGGCGCCGGCCTCGTCCTTCTCGTAGAGCAACAGCAATGCGTGGACCGTCACCGGCGTCTGCACGCGCTCCTCGGCCACGCGTTCGAGATCGCCGAACGCCTTCGCCTCGGCATCGGCCGCGGCATCGTCGAGCGGGGTGTTGCCGCTCCACTTCGGGCCGCCTGCGATGACCGTGCCTTGCCATTTGCCTTCGCGCCGGTCGCCGAGGCGGCGGAGGCGGTCCTCCTGGAACATGCCCTCCTTGAACGGCCGATCGAACGAGGCGAGCGCGTTGGCGTCGAGCCCCATCTTGCGGAGCCCTTCCCAAGTGAAGGCGAGCGCTGCGGCGCGCTCCTCGCGCCCGTCGGCGTCGGTGACCGGGGCGACCTTGGCCAGCGCGTCGAGCCAACCGCCCCCGCCCTTCTTCTTCACGCCCTTCCAGCCGAGCTCGAGGAACAGCGCACGCCCCGTCGGCAAATTGACGAAGCCGCTGACCACCAACCCCTGGGTCTGGACATCGTGCGGATGCGCGAGGTGCCAGTTGGGCCGGCCGTCGGAGGGCTCGCTTACAGGTCGTTGATCCACAGCGCGGCCTCCTTGTCGGACAGGCGGGCTTTGCGAAGGCCGCAGGCGATGCGGTAGTTGCGTTCGATCTGTTCGGCAGTGAGGTCCTTGTACGCCGAATACCAGAAGCGGCTGACCGTCATCGAATGGCGCGCCCATTCCTTGAACTGGCGGCCATGGCTGGCGCCGTCCTTGACGAGGAAGCGCGTCGGCGGGAAGCCGACCCCGCAGCTCCACGCGAGCGTGAGCCCGGCATGCGCCTTCTCGATGAAGTCGTCGAGATAGCTCTCCCAGGTCTGGTCGAAGTTCGAAAAGAACATCAGCCGCGACTTGTTGTTGACCATCGCCCAGTGCGCGAAGTGGATCGTGCGCATCGATCCCAGATAGCCGTTGCGCGCGATGATCCTGAGCAGCAGGCCCAGTCCGTGATGCCCGACACGGATCAGGATCGCGCGCAGCACGCCGGGCTTGATCAGCACGACCGACCCCATGTGGTTCTGCGGAATCCAGTCCTCACGCCGCGCCATTTCGCGCAGCATTCTGGCGTCGACCGGAGGTGCATCCTGAGACGCGTCGCGCCGCTCGAGCCAGCGCAGCCAGACGAGAATGCCGGCGACGACCACTGCAACGCTCCCCGCGCTCCATGCCGCCCAGATCGCCATGATCCCCAAGGCGTTGCCGAACGGGCGGTGCATCGTCGCCATGATGACGGGCGCGCCGATCAGGCTGATCACGCCGATATAGAGGAGCACTGCGAGCCCGAGCTGCGGGAGCGATTTCAGGAACAGGCGGAAGAAGCTCAGCCGCGTGGGCGTCGCGGTGCCCGGCAAGGGTTTGCCCCAGTGATACAGCAGCCCCGCGAAGATCGCGAAGAGCAGCACGCACCCACCGGCGAACCAGGGCCAGTGCATCTGACTCTTGAGCAGCAGCCCGGGGAGCGAGAGCACGAAGAGCACCGCGACCGCGAACCCGGCCATGTTCAGCCAGTCGCCGATATTCTCGGCGAGCGGAATGCGCGGCGGCGCGGGCTTGTTGAGCCAATCGTATTTGGACGCGAGCGCCTCGCGCATCTTCGCATGGATCCCTACCGGGCCGAGCTTGCGATAGGGGCTCGGCCCGCCGTCGTTCGCAGTGGCGAGTTCCTTGCGCGTCGCGAGGAACAGCTCCTGCTCGGCGAGGATGCGATCGCGAGTCAGTCCGCGATTGCCGTGGTGGAACACGGTGGGCGTGAGCGCACGCGCCTCGAGATAGGGTGCGATCGGCGCGCGGCTGTCCGGGCCGGTGATCGAGAGGAAAAGCGGCCCGCAATCGTCGAGCGGGCATTTGCAGCATCGCAGCATGTTGCGCAGTTCGGGGCCGATCGCGCCTTCGAGCTGGGCGAAGAAAGGACCGCGCTCGCCATCGAAATTGGCCTCGATCACGAATAGCGGATCGTAGTCGAAACCGGGGAAGACGCTGAGCGACATGAAGTGGAGCGCGGGAACCCGCTTCAGGAATTCGCCGAAGGGCCCCGTGCCACCCGAGGGATCGGGGCTGCGCCGATCGCGCAGCTTGTCGAGCAAGCTCGAGAGATGGTCATAGCTCTCGGGCTTGACTTCGAGCGCCACCGACAAGGTCGTCTGTCGCATCCGGATATGTCCCCCACGCCCCCAGCGTTACGGGAATGTCACATAGCCGACCGCGCAAGGATAGAAGTTTTTCGACCTTTTCGGACATGCCGACTCCCGCCGGAGGCGCCCCCCGGCGGGAGTGAAGATCGACTCGACGACGTCTCAGCCCAGGCCGAGCCCGCCATCGTCGAGCAGATGATCGCCGTTCACCGACAGGAGCGATTCGCTGTCCGGATTGACGCCGAGAAGCGACGAGCCGTCATTGGTATTTACGGCAAGCAGCGAGTCTCCGCTGCCTTCGCCGCCCGCGCCGAACAGACCGCCGCCATCGCCAGCGTCGCCAGGCAGGCCGAAGTCGCCGCCCAGCAGGCCACCGTCGCCCGATTGGACCGAAGCAAGCGAGTCGCCATCGGTGTTCACGTCGAGCAATTGGCTGTCGCCGGTGAGATCTGCGTTGACGAGCGCATTGCCATCGTCGGTGACGAGGTCGCCATCGCCCGCACTGCCGAGCAGCCCGTCATCGGTGCCCTGCACCGAAGCCAGCGAGTCGCCATCCGTATCGACGCTCAGCACCTGCCCGTCGCCGCCAAGGTTGGCATTGACGATCGCGTTGCCGTCGTCGGTGACGAGGTCGCCGTCGCCCGCGCTCCCGAGCAAGCCGTCGTCGGTGCCCTGCACCGAAGCCAGCGAGTCGCCATCCGTGTCGACGCTCAGCACCTGCCCGTCGCCGCTCAGGTCGGCGTTTACGATGGCGTTGCCGTCGTCCGTGACGAGGTCGCCACCATTGCCGAGCGGGCCATCGCCGCCCGTGGTGACGCCCACCAGCGAATCGCCCTGGGTGTTGAGATCGACGATATTGCCGTCACCGGTCGTATCGACTCCGACGATCGAACCTTCGCCATTGTCTTGTCCCGTGGTGACTCCGGCCAGTTCGTCGCCGTCCGGATTCACGCCTATGGTGCCATCGCTCAGATCGGCGCCGATAACGGGGTTGTCACCCCCCGGAGTCTGCGCGCTGGCATCGAGATCGATCGTCGACGTGCTGCCGTTGTCATTCGTGTTGGCGCCACTGTCGTTGTCGACATCGACGATCAGGCCGTGATCGCTATCGCCCGCGCCGGTCCCGCCATCCGAGCCGCCGTCATTCGAACCCGTCGCGCCACCGCCGTCGCCCCCGCCGTCCGAGCCCGTCGTCTCGTCGCCAGTACCCCCGTCGCCCGAGCCTGTCGCGCCTCCACCCGAGCCATCGCCCGAGC
>JAEWCK010000021.1 GCA_023390675.1 Pseudomonadota bacterium | reverse complement strand
AGGGGTCGCAAGTTCAATCCTTGCCGCGCCCACCATTTCGAAAGCCCGCCTAAGTCCTTTGACTTGGCGGGCTTTTTCGTGTCGATCCGGGTCATGCACCTGGTCCGCCTGATCGAGAAGCTGCGGGCGCGCGGCTATCGCTTCGTCACCGTCACCCCCGCCAGCCATGCGCGCGTGCTCGCCCGGCCAGATCGCCGCGAGGCGCGTGACCTTGCCGACGTGCTCGGCTGGAGCCTGCCCTTCGCGCCCGGCACAATCGATGCCGAGCTGCTCGATCTGCTCGAGGCCGCCGACGCGGTCGAGCCCGCGGGTTCGGGCCTGCTCCGCGCGAAACTGCGTGCCTCGACCCGCAAGGGCGAGATCTTCCTTCACTCCGCCTATCCGACCGACCAGCCCGATTCGGTGTTCTTCGGCCCCGATTCCTATCGCTTCGCCGATCTGATCGAGGCCGAGCTGGGCGATGCGGAGCGCATCGTCGACATCGGCACCGGCGCGGGCGTCGGCGCGATCGTCGCAGGCAAACTGTGCCCGGGTGCGCGCATCGCGATGACCGACGTCAATCCCGCCGCTCTTCGCCTCGCACGCGCCAATGCCGAAGCCGCGGGGGTGGAGGTGGAGGCGGTCGAAAGCGCGGATCTCGCCGGCGTCGACGGGCCCATCGACGTCGCGCTCGCCAATCCACCTTATATCATCGATGATTCGGACCGCGCCTATCGCGACGGCGGCGGGATGCTCGGCGCGCAGGTCTCACTCGACATGGCGAAGATGGCGACCGCGCGGCTCGCGCCAGGCGGCCGGCTGATCCTCTACACCGGCAGCGCGATCGTCGACGGCCACGATGCGCTGCGCGAGGCGCTTGCCGCGCTCGGCTGCGCGCTTCGCTATCGCGAGCTCGATCCCGACGTGTTCGGCGAAGAGTTGGAAAAGTTGGCTTACGCCCGGGTCGATCGCATCGCGCTCGTTGCCGCGATCCTCACGCGCTAACCGCAACGCCCGCCAGCGCGTCGTCGAGCACGGCAGCCAGCGTCTCGAGCCGATAGGGCTTGAGCAGCACCGGCCGCCCGCCGGTGCCCGAGCGCGCGATCTCGTCGCTATAGCCCGTCGTCAGGATCACCGGCAGGCGCGGATCGAGACCGTACAGCGCCTCGGCGAGCTCGAGCCCGCTCATCGCCGGCATCACCACGTCGGTCAGCACCAGATCGAACCGCGCTGCGGCGGCGATCTCGAGCGCCTCGACCCCCGAGCGCGCGCGCGTCACGCGATGCCCAAGCTCGCGCAGTAGCGCCTCGGCGAATTCGCCGACTTCCTCATTGTCCTCGACGAGGAGCACCGAGCCCGTTCGGCTCGGATGCGTCGCGCCCTGATCTTCTCCCTTGACGGGAAGGGGCGTGATTCCGCTGCACGGAAACAGGATCGTGACGCACGTGCCCTGCCCGGGCATACTCTCGATCCTGAGGTCGCCTCCCGATTGCGTCGCGAAGCCATAGACCTGGCTGAGGCCCAGTCCGGTGCCCTTGCCCGCGGCCTTGGTGGTGAAGAAGGGCTCCATCGCCCGCTCGATCGTCTCGGGGTCCATGCCCGTGCCGGTATCCGCAACCGAGAGCGCGACTTGCGGTCCCGCGTCGTTCTCGGCGCGCGCGGTGCTGATCCGCAGCGTTCCGCCCTCGGGCATCGCATCGCGGCCGTTGACTGCGATGTTGAGCACCGCCGAGACGAGCTGGGCGCGGTCGGCCTCGACTGTGCACGCGCCTTCGGCAAGGTCGGTCTCGACCACCACCCGCTCGCCGAGCGCGCGGTCGAGCAGCTCGGTCATGCCGGTGATCAGCGCATTGACGTCGAGCACTTCGGGCTGGAGCGGCTGGCGCCGCGCGAAGGCCAGGAGCTGGCTGGTCAGCGCCGCGGCGCGCGACGCCGCCTGGACGATCGCATCGGCGAAGCGCGTCCGCCGCTCCTCCTTGAGGCCAGGACGCAGCAGCATGTCCGCGGAGCCCTGGATCACCGTGAGCAGGTTGTTGAAATCGTGCGCGATGCCGCCCGTCAGCTGACCCAGCGCCTGCATCTTCTGCGCCTGGCGAAGCTGGTCCTCGGCCTTTTGCCGCTCCTCCATCTGGTGGGTGAGCTCGGCATTGGCGTCCGAAAGCTCGCGATTGGCGCGGCCGAGCGCCGCCTGCGCCATCCCGAGCACCGCTGCGGCGACGGCCGCCAGCACCACGATGATCCCGATCAGCAGGTAGCGCCGCAGCCGCGTCGAGAAGGGCTGGGGATCGGAGGCGAGATAGACGCTGCCCAGCCGCTCGCCCGATCGCGTGACGGGGACTTCGGCAGCCGCAGCGTTCTTGCTGTGGTTTGGCGCCTCGCTGACCCGCTGGGGTATCGATCCGCCGTCGCGTGCATAGCCGGCGACGAGCATGCCCTGCGCGTCATAGACCGCAGCGAGCCGGATCTGGCGATTGGCGCGCATCGCCTCGACCGACTTGCGCGCAGTAGCCTCGTCGCGGAAGTCGAGTGCGGCGTCGACGCTGGCGGCGAGGATCTCGGCCTGCACGCGCACCTCGCGCTGCTTCTGCGCGACGTAGGACGATTCGCCCTGCACCAGCACCGCAATCCCCGCGGCCACGAGCAGCAGCACCAGCACCGCGGTGATCGCGGTGGGGAAGCTGCGCCAGCGCCCGGTGATCCGTTCGATATCGATCATTGGCTGCGCTGCTTTACTGCGACTGCCAGCGCGAGCAATCGCGAGCTGATCACGATTCCACGCTCGGAAGCCGTCGCCTCGTCGATATAGAAGCGCACGCGGCCTCCGATCACGGCGAAATGAATCATCCCCCGCGAGCCGCCCCAGCGCGAATCGGTGATGGTCAGCGTCGCCTGCCGGCGCATCGCACCGAGCATCTGCGCCGTCTGCGCGTCGCCTGCGCCGGCTACATAAGCCAGGTGGCAGCCGGCCACCGCGGGCGCGTCGGCGTTGGCGAAGCGGCGCACCGCGACCGAATGGCCGTCGATCGATTCGCTCCCCGCGGCGCGGTCGATCAGCCCGCCAAAGGGATCCCGGCCGATCAGGCACAGATAATAAGGCTGACCGGCGGGGGGCTGCGCGGCGGCGGGCATCTGGATGTAGCGTGCGAACTTGGGGAGGAACGCGGCCTTCACCTGCTCCTCGCTCGCCTGCGTCTGCGCCTGGGCGGCGCTGCCGGCGAGCGCCAGCAGCGGCAAGATCGCGCACGACGCGAGCCGGGCGAGCCAGCGCTGCATCAGAAGCGCAGCCGCGATCCCACGAAGACGCTGCGCTCGATTGCCTGGAGGCGCTGGAAATCGTTGCTCTCGTAATGATGATCGTGAAGCAGGTTCTCGCCCGCGACGAAAAGCTCGACCTTGTCGGTCAGCCGGAAAGCGAGCCGCGCATCGGCCTCTACATAGCCCTTGATCGGCGTCGGCGCGTCGATGCCGTCGACTGCGCGCAGCCCCGCATCGAACAGCACGCCCTTGGGCAGCGTCATCTGCGAGCGCAGGCTGAACTGGTAGCTCGGATCCTGTCCGAGCGAGGCTCCCGCGGTCAGATCGAGCTTGCCGGGCTTCACTTCGAAATCCTTGTGCAGCCACATCGCGCCGCCGGTCACGCGCCACCATGACGTGAGCTGCTGGGTCGCCTGCGCCTCGATCCCGTAGGTATGTCCGCGCGTGTCGTTCTGGAGCTGGAGCGGGAAGGGATTGCCGATGAAATTCGCCGAGCGGAGATCGTCGTAGAGATTGAAATAGGCCGAGACCGAGAGCGTCGTCGTCGGCGTCGGCTGCCCGCGATAGCCAGCCTCGAAAGCGACCAGCTTCTCCGAACGGAAGCCGGGCGCGCGGGCGAGAAAGGTGGGCTCCATCAGATCGCGATCGATCCGCGAAGGCGTGCGCACGGCCCGCGCCGCCGCCGCCCACAGCAGCGTCCGGTCGTTCGGCTGCCACGCGAGGCGCAGATTGGGCAGCACTTCGATGCCGGTATAGCTCGATCCCTCGAGCTTGACGCCCGCGGTGACCGAGAATTGGGGCGAGATCGCGAACTTGTCCTGCACGAAGCCGTTGCCGACCCACAGCCGCGCGCTTTCGGGATCGAGATGGAAGGCGTTGAGATTGTTGACGAAGCGATCGCGCGTGGTGCGCACGCCGACGCCCGCGACGATATTGTGCGGCCCCGAGGTCAGATTGTATTGGCCCTCGACGTCGACGGTCTCGAGCCGGTCGACGGTCAGCAGGTCCTCGCGCTCGAAATAGTCGTAATAGGCCTGGAGCTGGAACGAGGATTGGGGCGTGAGGTCCTGCGTCCAGCGTGCGAGCAGGTTCCGGCCGTGATTGCCTTCGCCCGAGACTTTGAAAATCTCGTTGTCGAACAAATCCCCCTGCACCGTGACATGGCTCGCCTCACCCGCCACATCGCCGCGGAAGCCGGCTTGCCAGCCCTTGATCCCGTCATCGATCGCCGTGCCGATCCCGCTCGGCTCGTCGGCGCGGTGGAACCAGTTGCCATAGAAGCGCACGCTGGCGTTGCCGCCCAAGGCGAGGCCGTAGCGCGCGGCGATCGTCTGGTCATTGGCGCCGGCGGTGGCGCTGACCAGCGCGCCCTGCGTGTCCGCCGCATCCTTCGATTGCACGCTGATCACGCCGTTGACGGCATTGGGTCCGTAAAGCGTGCCGCCCGGCCCGCCGATCACTTCGATTTGCTGGATGTCCTCGATCAGCGGCTGGTGGAGCTCCCAGAAGACGCCGGAATGGAGCGTCGAATAGACGCTGCGTCCGTCGATGAGCACCAGCATCTTGTTCGCCGGCTCGAACCCGCCGAACCCGCGCGAGCTGATCGCATATTGTGTGGCGTTGACGCGCTCGATCTGGAGGTTGGGCGCCTGGCGCAGCAGCTCGGGGAGCGAGGTGGCGGCGGAGCGCACGATGTCGTCGTTGGTGATGACATAGGCTGCGTTGGGGACGCCGCTCAGCGGTTCCTCGCGCTTGGAGGCGGCGCGCACAGGGATCTGCGCCAGCTCCTCGATCGACAGGTTCGAAAGGTCCTGCGGTTCCTGGTCCTTCGCGGCCGCTGGCAGCGGCGACAGAAGAAGCGGGAGCATCCACCAGTGGCTGCGCATATCGCCCGAAACTCGAATCCGTTGCTGCCCCCCGGCTGCGACGGCTAGTTGTCCCCACGACGCTCCCGGGTCAAGCGCCTCGGCGGGCAAAGAAAATCCCGCTACGCAAGCGTAACGATGGAAGCGGGCGAGAGTTCCGGTTGCGGAACGGGCGCGGCGCGCCTAGAGGCGGCGGCGTGACGGGTTCCTCCCGCGAGGGAGGACTAAGAGGGAACTCGGTTGCCGATGCGGCGCAAGCCGCACCTGGTGAAGCCGAGGCTGCCCCCGCAACTGTGACCGGCGAGTTGGCGTGCCATTCAGCCACTGGGATGTCCCGGGAAGGCGGCACGATCGGCGATGACCCGGGAGCCAGGAGACCTGCCCTTCACGGTCGATTCCTTCGCGCGGACGGGGTGTGCCGGGCGGACGGGGAGAGAAATCCCCGCGTGAGCGACACCAAATGGGTCGCCGCGCCATCCATCGGCAGGACGACCCCGGAAGAAGGTGTCTTGCGATGAAGAAGTTCAAGCTGTTCCTGTTCGCGACGGCCGCCTGCGCCGTCGCAGCGCCTGCCTGGGCGCAGGATGCGCCCGCAGGTGACGATGACGAGATCGTCGTCGTCGCCGCCGGCGTGCCCCAGCGCGTCGAGGAGACCGGCCGCTCGGTCACGGTGATCGGGCGCGACGAGATCGAGCAGCGCCAGACCGTCGCGGTCTCGGACATGCTCGCCACCACCCCCGGCGTCACCGTATCGCGCAACGGCGGGATCGGGGGATTCACCGGCGTGCGCATCCGCGGCGCCGAGGGCGAGCAGACGCTGGTGCTTATCGACGGCGTGCGCGCCAACGATCCCTCCGCACCCGGCGGCGGCTATGACTTCGCCAATCTGCTCGCCGGGTCGGTCGAGCGTGTCGAGGTGCTGCGCGGGCCCAATTCGGTCGCCTGGGGCAGCCAGGCGATCGGCGGCGTGGTCAACATCGTCACCACCGAGGCGCACGACGGCCTCAGGGCGCGCGCCAATGCCGAGTACGGCTCGGAGAACACGGTCAATGCCAGCGCCGCGCTGATCGGCGGCAACGACACCGTCTCGGGTGCGGTCACTGCGGGCTACTACGACACCGACGGCATCTCGCAAGCCGCCAATGGCACAGAGGACGACGGCTATCGCCAGTTCGGCGCGAGCGGCCGGCTGGAAGTCAGGTTCGCACCCAATGTCGCGCTCGACCTGCGCGGCTATTATGCCGACAGCCGCGTCGATCTGGACGGCTTTCCCCCGCCGACCTTCGCCACGTTTGCCGACACGCTCGAATATCAGAAGACGCAGGAGATCTACGGCTATGCCGGCCTGCGCGCCGAGCTGGGCCCGGTCAGGAACCGACTCGGCTTCAGTCTCGCCGACGTAAACCGCGACAATTTCGACGCCGCGCTCGGCGCCGCGCCGACCTTCTTCGCCCGTGGCCGTAGCGAGCGCTATGAATATCAGGGAGACGCGCAGGTCGCCCGGCAGCTCCGTCTCGTCTTTGGCGCCGAGCACGAGAACAGCCGCGTCTTCGACGGCACCGACCGGTTCAATGCGGGCGTCACCACCGTCTATGGCGAGGCGATCCTCACGCCGATCGACCATGTGACGCTCACCGCCGGGGCGCGCAACGACGACCATAGCCAATATGGCAGTCACTGGACGTGGGGCGCCAATCTCGCGGTCGAGCCGTGGGCGGGCGGCACCGTCCACGCCAGCTATGGCGAGGGCTTCAAGTCGCCGACGCTCTATCAGCTCTACAGCGCCTTTGGCTTCCGCGACCTCCAGCCCGAGACCGCGAAAAGCTACGAGGCGGGCGTCCGCCAGTCGTTCGCGGACGGCAGGGTCTCGCTCGGCGCGACCTGGTTCCACCGCGACACCGACCGGCAGATTGACTTCAGCCTCGTCACCTTCACCTATTTCAACCTCGCGAAGACCCGCGCCGAGGGCGTCGAGCTCGAGGCGGTCGTCGAGCCTGTCACGGGATTGACGCTTCGCGCCAGCTACACGCACACCGATGCGGAGAACCGTTCGCCCGGCGCCAATTTCGGCAAGGACCTCCAGCGGCGCCCCAAGGATGCCGGGAGCCTGTCGGCCGATTACCGCTTCGGCTTCGGCCTGAGCCTGGGAGGGACGGCGACGATGGTCGGCGACAGCTTCGACGATGCCGGCAATTTCGTGCGGCTTAACGGCTACACGCTGCTCGGCGTCCGCGCCGAAATGCCGATCGGCGGCAATCTCGCGCTCTACGGCCGCATCGATAATCTCGACGACGCGAAATATCAGACCGTCGCGGGCTATGGCACGCAGGGCCGCGCTGCCTATGGCGGCGTGCGGCTGCGGTTCCACTGATGCGTTCGGCTGCGCTGCTCTGCCTCGCAATGGCCGGCTGCGCGGCGCAGCCGGCTCCGCGCGGCGGCGGGATCGTCTCGACCAACCCCTGCGCCGATGCGATGCTCGTCGAGCTCGTGCCGGCGAGCCGAATCGCGGCCATCAGCCATTATTCGCAGGATCCGGCGGCGACTTCGATTCCCCTCGACGTCGCCCGCCGCTTCCGCGGCACGCGCGGCACCGCCGAGGAAGTCATCGCGATGCACCCCGATCTCGTCATTGCGAGCAGCTTCACTTCGCCTTCGACGCGCGAAGCCTATGCCCGGGCCGGGCTCCAGACGCTCTATCTCGATTCCCCGGTGACGATCGAGGCG
>JAEWCK010000011.1 GCA_023390675.1 Pseudomonadota bacterium | reverse complement strand
CCGGGCGAGAGCTTCCTCGCCGTATTGGACGCGCTCCACGACACGCCGCAGATCGACCTCGTGACGTGCCGGCAGGAAGGCGGCGTCGGCTTCATGGCCTGCGCCGACGGCGCGATGACCGGGCGGCCGGGCGTCGCCTTCGTGACGCGCGGCCCCGGCGCGACCAACGCCTCGATCGGGGTCCATGTCGCGATGCAGGATTCGCAGCCGATGCTGCTGTTCATCGGCGACGTCGACCGCGGCATGCGCGACCGCGAAGGCTTTCAGGAAGTCGATTTCCCCGCGATGTTCGCCCCCCTCGCCAAATGGGCGACGCGGATCGAGGACGCGCGGCGCATCCCGGAATATGTCGCGCGGGCGTGGAACACCGCGATTAGCGGCCGGCCCGGCCCGGTGGTGATCGCGCTACCCGAAGACATGCTGTGCGATGTGGTGGAGGCGGTCGATAGGCCATGGGCCTACGCTGTCCCGCAGCCGCCCAACCCGCCGCATCTCGTTCAGCTCATGGACCTGCTCGAAGACGCGAAGCGCCCCGTCGCTATTATCGGCGGTGCTGGCTGGCATGGCTGGACCGGCAAATGGTTTGCCGGCTGGGCGGAGCGCGTAGGCATCCCCGTCGCTGGGGCTTTCCGGCGGCAGGACGCGATCGCCAATGATTGCGGAGTCTGGGCCGGCAATCTCGGCTACGGACCGAACCCCAAGCTCGTCCAGCGGATCAAGGACGCCGACTTGGTGATCGCTATTGGCGCGCGGCTAGGCGAAGCGACTACCGATGGCTATTCGCTGATCACGCCCGATCATCCGGGCCAAATCCTTTACCACGTCCACCCCGATCCCACCGAGCTCAACAGCGTCTATCGCGTCGACTATGCAGTCTGCGCCGCGATGAAGGATTTCGTCTGGGGTCTCGACCAGTGGGAATATGATTGGGCTCACTTCGACACGGGTGCGGAAGCCCATGCCGAATGGCTCGAATGGTCCACCCCCAAGCCCCGCGAAGGCGTGGCGCTCGATCTCGGCCAGTGCGTCCTCGCGATGCGCGAGCGGATTCCCGACGCGATCATCTGCAACGGCGCGGGCAATTTCTCGAGCTGGTGGCACCGCTACTGGCGGTACGGCGCGCAGCCGAGCCAGCTCGCCCCCACCGCGGGCGCGATGGGATACGGCGTCCCCGCCGCGGTCGCCGGCAAGCTCCGCGCGCCCGATCGCCCCGTGGTCGCGCTCGCCGGTGACGGCGACTTCATGATGAACGGCCAGGAGCTCGCCACCGCCGTCCAGCATCATGCCGACATCCTCGTCCTCGTCATCGACAACGGCACCTACGGCACGATCCGCATGCATCAGGAGCGCGAATATCCCGCGCGCCTCTCGGGCACGTCGCTTCACAACCCCGATTTCGCCGCATTGGGTCGCGCTTATGGCTGCTGGGCCGAGACCGTGGAGACCACCGGCCAGTTCGCCCCCGCACTCGACCGCGCGCTAGCCGAGAAGGGCGTGCGCCTGCTCCATCTCAAGACCGACATCGAATTCATCACGCCCGGCCTTACCGTCACCGGCCTGCGCGGCGGCTGAGCATGGGGGACGGAAGCGGAACGCGCGTGCCGACGCGGCTGATCGCGCGGATCGTTTCCGAAGTGCAGCAGGGCATGCTCGCCACGCTCACGCCCAGGCTGAGCGCCGTCGCCGGCAAGCAGCTGCAGTTCGGCAGCGCCATCCTTGCGCTGATCCTGCTGCGCAACCATCCGCGCTTTCGCGCCGCGGGCACCGGCGTCAGCGCGCCCGCCGCAGTGGCCGAGCCCGTGCCGATGAGCGTCAACGCCGCCGCCGCCACGCTTCACCGTCCGTTCGAGACGATGCGCCGCCACGCGCTGGCGCTGCGCGGCACCGGGCTGCTCGATGAAAACGCGCGCGCCCTCGCCATTTCGGAGGCCTTCATGGCGAACGAGGCGTGCGAGGCGTTGCTGCTCGCACTGCACGACTGGATCGTCAGCCTTGCCGAGGATCTCGCCGCGATCGGCGTGCCGCTTCCCGTCGGGCGCCTGGACCTCCCCTATCGCCCCGACGTGACCATCGCCGTCGCGATCGATCTCGGGCTCACCCCCTTCGAGTTCCTCGCCGGACGCTACGTCCACTGGATCGATCTCGTGCTCGTCAACGCTGTCGTCACTGCGAGCACGCGCCACTGGACCTACGATCCGGAGATCAGCTGGCGCTACGCCTGGCCCGAGACGCCGCCGCCGCGCGAACTGCGCCTTCCCGTCTCGCTCCCGCGCGTCGCCCAGGCGCACGGGCTGACGCTTTCGACCGTCAACCGCCACGCCCGCGCCGCGATCGAGAGCGGGATGCTGATGCGCGTCCCCGGCGGGGTGCTGGCGAGCGAGGCGTTCCTCGAAGGCGAGACGATCGTGAAGGGCGGCACCGCCGCCGCAGGGCGGACGCTGCAGGCGCTCAGCCGGCTCGTCCCCGGCGGCTTCCGCTTCGATTCGCCTGCCACTTGCTATGCCGTAGGCCGGCCCAACCGGCTCGATTATGCGCCGCCGAGCAGTTCCGCCGCCGCGCGACAGGCCGGGTCCTTCTTGCGGCGCAGCATTTCGATCGCGGTGCGTCCTTCGCCATCCGGGATATCGCCCCGCGCGCCATAGCGGGCGAACATATGGAAATGCTCGGGCGCGCTGCCCTTCTTGAGCATCATATGGAGCGCGGTCTGCCCCTTCGCAGTGACGAAATCGACATTCGCGCCGCCTTCCAGCAATTCCTCGGCCGCGTCGAAGCGGCTCCACGCCACTGCGCCGATCAGCGGCGTATCGCCGCGCGCCGCGCCTTCGTCCACATCGGCTCCGTGCGCGAGGAGCAGACGGATCGCCGCACGGTCGTGGTTCCATGCGGCAGCGAATAGCGAGTAATTGGGATTGGCGCCGCGCTTGAGCAGATGCTCGGCGAGCGGCAGGTTCCGTCCATGCGCGATCGCGTGCCACAGCGGCGTCGCGCGCCATTCGCCTTCGGTGAACGCCGCATCGTCGATCCCGAGCCCCAGCCCAAGCAGCGTATCGGCCGTGCGAATGCTCGCCTCAGCCTCGCCGGGAACCATGCAGGCGAGATGCAACCAATTGCGCCCCCGCTCGTCGCGATGTCCCAGCAGTTCGGGCTTCGCCGCCAGCCCCTCGGCCAGCGCGCTCCAGCGATGCGCCCGCGCGTCCGCGGTCAGACTCGTCTTCGAAACCATGCAGGCAAGCTAGCGCCCCGCTGCCCCATGCGAAAGGGCCGCCCGGCATCCCGGAGCGGCCCCTTGCTTTGCCTTGCCGGCGTGAACTCAGATGTCGTCGCCGAGCGCGCCCTTCACCTTGCCGACGAACTGCTCGCCCTTGCCCTTCAGCTCCTGCGCGGCGCCTTCGGCCTCCATCTCGTCGTCGGCGCGGGTGCGCTGGGGATCGTCGGCGTCGCCCGCTATCGCCTGCTTCGCTTTGCCGATCAGCTCGTCGGCATTGCCTTTGATCTTGTCGGTAAGTTCGCCCATGATTTCAAGCTCCTGTACGCGGATCGGCGCGTGCCGATCCTTTCCCCTGCACAACGATCCGCGCCGTGCCGGGGTTCCTGCGCCCGAGCCTAGGGCGCGACCCGCGCGAGGAAATTGAGCGCCGCCTGCCACACCGGCTCGGCCCCGCCCGGATTCTTCGCCCTGAGCAGCGTCGAGGAGCCATGCACCGAACCCGCGCTCGGCATATACTGGACCTTGTCCTTGCTCGCCGCCGCGTCGAGGATCGCCTTGGCCTCGCCGATCTCCTCGCTGGTCTGCGCCGATGTCACGAACACCGGCACGCTCACCTTGGCGGCCGCGCGGTGGACGAGTTGCTTGTCGTCGAAATATTCGCCCGGCGAGAAGGCCATCACGGCCTTCACGTCGCCCGGATGCCCGGCGGCGAGCAGGAAGACGAGCGACGCCGAATAGCTGCTCCCCCAAAGCACCACCGGCAGCTTTTGGCCCTTCGCCCAGTCGAGCGCCGCCTCCAGATCCTGCTTCGCCTCCAGATAGGGCGCCGACTTGCCCAGCCGCTGAACCGTCTCGTTGACCCCGTACAGGTTGCCGCCCGCGCGCGCGTCGATCCTGAGCGACGAATAGCCCGCCCCGGCCAGCCGTGGCGCGATCAGCGCATATTCGTCCTTGCCCGATCCCGCCTGGTGGAAGAGCAGGATCAGCGCCTTCGGCTTCTCCGCCTTGGTATAGACCCCCGAGATCAGCGTTTTGTCCGCCGCCTCGAGCGGCTGCGGCTCGGCCGAGATGCGCCCGTGCGGCAGCTGCGACTGCTGGGCTTGCGGGGCATGGCATGCCGCCAGTCCGCCAAGCAGCGCCAGCGCGAGCCACCGCATCAGATCAGTCCCGCGAGCGGGCTCGACGGATCGGCATAGCGCCTTTTGCCCATCCGCCCGGCGCGGTAGGAGAGCCGCCCCGCCTCGACCGCGGCCTTCATCGCCGCCGCCATCAGGATCGGATCCTTGGCCTCGGCGATCGCGGTGTTCATCAGCACGCCGTCGCAGCCCAGTTCCATCGCCACCGCCGCATCGCTCGCCGAGCCGACGCCCGCGTCGACCAGCACCGGCACCTTGGCGCCTTCGACGATCAGCCGGATCGTCACCTGGTTCTGGATGCCCAGCCCCGATCCGATCGGCGCGCCCAAGGGCATGATCGCCACTGCGCCCGCATCCTCCAGCCGCTTCGCCGCGATCGGATCGTCGACGCAATAGACCATCGGCAGGAAGCCTTCCTTCGCGAGCACCTCGGTCGCGCGCAACGTCTCGACCATGTCGGGATAGAGCGTCCGCGCCTCGCCCAGCACTTCGAGCTTGACCAGCTCCCAGCCGCCCGCCTCGCGCGCCAGCCGCAGCGTGCGGATCGCGCTCTCGGCGTCGAAGCAGCCCGCGGTGTTGGGCAGATAGGTGATCTTCTTCGGATCGATGAAATCGGTGAGCATCGGCGCGCCGCGATCGCTCACGTTCACTCGCCGTACCGCCACGGTGACGATCTCGGCGCCGCTCGCCTCCACCGCCGCCGCATTCTGCTCGAAGCTCTTGTACTTGCCCGTGCCGACGATCAGCCGCGAGCGGAAGGTCTTGCCCGCCACGCTCCACGTATCTTCGTCCACAGTCACGGCATGATCCCCGCCGCCGACGAAATGGACGATCTCCAGTTCGTCGCCGTCGCGCACCAGCACTTCGCGCAGGGTCGAGCGTGGCACCACTTCGAGGTTGCGCTCCACCGCCACCTTTTCGGGCAGCAGCCCCAGATGCTCGGCGAGCTGGGCGATGCTCTGCCCGGCGGTCACGCGCATATGCTCGCCATTGACGGTGATGGAGACGGTGCCGTCAGTGTGCATGGCATTCCTTGGAAGATTTGATCGGGGGCGCGGGGTCATATAGGGAAGCGCCTCACCTGCCCGCAACCGAAAGGCACAGGCTTGGCCGATACGATCTTCGTCCTGAACGGCCCCAACCTCAATCTGCTGGGGACACGCGAGCCGGAGATCTACGGCTCGGACACGCTCGACGACATCGCCGGCCAGCTCGAGGATCGCGCCCGCGCGCTCGATCTGACGATCGACATGCGCCAGTCGAACCACGAGGGACACCTCATCGACTGGATGCACGAGGCGCAGGCGAAGGGCGCGAGGGCGATCCTGCTCAATGCCGGCGCGTTCACCCACACCAGCCTCGCGCTCTACGACTGCATCAAGTCGATTCGGACGCCGGTGATCGAAGTCCATCTCTCCAACCCGCACGCCCGCGAGGAATTCCGCCACGCGAGCTTCGTGGGTCGTGCCGCACGCGGAACCATCGCGGGGTTCGGCGCGCTTTCGTACATGCTTGCGCTTGAAGCCGCCGCGCGACTCTGACAAGAGCGCGCGCTTTATCGTAAGAAGGGTCGAAATGGCCGAGAAGAACGACAAGACGGGCGCGATGCAGGTCGATATCGACCTCGTGCGGCAGCTGGCCGCAGTGCTCGACGAGACACAGCTCACCGAAATCGAAGTCGAGGATGGCGAACGCCGCGTCCGCGTCGCGCGCACCGTCCAGGCCGCGCCTGCGATGATGCAGGCCGCGCCGA
>JAEWCK010000321.1 GCA_023390675.1 Pseudomonadota bacterium | reverse complement strand
GCCTGGGCCTGGGGCGGCACGATGGCGATCTCGCGGACGATCGCCGAATAGCGCTCCGCCATTTCCTGATGCACGCGTCGCGCCGTCATGTCCTCGCTACGCTCGGCATGATTGCGTTCCTGCGCCTCGCGGCGCCGATAATATTCCAGATCCATCTGGGTCACAGGATAATGCTCCGGTTTGCAAGCGGGAGCACGAATCATCTCTCAGCCGCGGACTGTGCTTGGGTGCCGAGTCGCCCGCGATGTTATCCACATAGCATGAACGAGGGCGGACCGGACCAACCTGCGTTGGTTTTGCGACGAATTGAGCGATTCACGCGGGAACTTTTCGTCGATTCCGGTCGCGGTTTCGGTGCGCGAGGCGCTGGAAATCGCCGCTTTTTAGAGCTAGGGACCTTGCCCATGCCCACGGCCCCCTCCGCCCCCGTCAACTATGCCCATGTCTTCGCCTCGGCGATCGACCGGTTGCACGCCGAGGGGCGATACCGGGTGTTCATCGATATCCTGCGGAACAAGGGCGCGTTCCCGAATGCGCGCTGCTTCGCGGGGCACAATGGCCCCAAGCCGATCACGGTATGGTGCTCGAACGACTATCTCGCGATGGGCCAGCACCCAAAGGTGATCACGGCGATGGAGGAAGCCCTCCACGACGTGGGCGCCGGCTCGGGCGGCACGCGCAACATCGGCGGCAACTCGCATTATCATATCGAGCTCGAGGCCGAACTTGCCGATCTGCACCGCAAGGAAGCGGCGCTGCTGTTCACTTCGGGCTATGTCTCGAACGAGGCGACGCTCTCGACGCTGGCGCGGCTGATGCCCGGCTGCATCGTCTATTCGGACGAGCTCAACCACGCGAGCATGATCGCGGGCATCCGCAATTCGGGCTGCGAGAAGCGCGTCTTCCGCCACAACGACCTCCCGCATCTCGAAGAACTGCTGGCGGCCGACGATCCCGCCACGCCCAAGCTGATCGCGTTCGAGAGCGTCTATTCGATGGACGCCGACGTCGCCCCGATCGCGGCGATCTGCGACCTCGCCGACAAATACAACGCGCTGACGTATCTCGACGAGGTCCATGCCGTCGGCATGTACGGCCCGCGCGGCGGCGGCATCTCCGAGCGCGACGAGGTCGCCCACCGCATCACGATCATCGAGGGCACGCTCGGCAAGGCGTTCGGGGTGATGGGCGGCTATATCGCCGCGGACCGCACCGTGATCGACGTGATCCGCAGCTATGCGCCGGGCTTCATCTTCACCACCTCGCTCTCGCCCGTGCTCGTCGCCGGCGCGCTCGCCAGCGTGAAGCATCTGAAGGGCTCGAACGCCGAGCGCGAGGGCCAGCACGCCTCCGCCGCCAGGCTCAAGGCGATGATGGCCGAGGCGGGGCTGCCGGTGGTGACGGGCGAAACCCACATCGTGCCGCTGATGGTCGGCGATCCGGTCAAGGCCAAGAAGATCAGCGACATCCTGCTCGCCGAATACGGCGTGTACGTCCAGCCGATCAATTACCCCACCGTCCCGCGCGGCACCGAGCGGCTGCGCTTCACCCCGGGCCCGACGCACGACGAGGCGATGATGCACGAGCTCACCACCGCGCTCGTCGAAATCTGGGGCCGGCTGGAGCTGCGGCTGGCGGCCTGAGGCATGGGCCCTCCCCGCGCGCGCTGGCTTCCCGTTCTCGTTCTCCTCGGCTGGATGGCGTACCAGTTTGCCCGGTACGGCTTTGCTATCGGACCGCTGATCGGCTTCGGCATCGCGCTGCTGGTCCTGCTCTTCGGTGAGAGCGCCGCGCAGCGGGTCGCGCGGCCGTGGCGCACTTATCTGGCGGCAGCCTTGGGATCGGCCTTCCTCGGTCTCTTGCTGTCCGGCATCGGCTTCACCCGGATCGCCCTGATTTTCTGGCTGGTGCTCACGGCACTGGCGTTGTCCTGGGCCTGGTATTGGGAGCGGACCGAGCCGCTCCCGTCACCTGACTAGGCCGCACGTGCGGGCAGGAAGCGCGGGTTGCGGAGCAGCCCGGCCGAGACCAGCGACACCAGCAGGCCTACCGGCAGGATCTCGCCCATCGTCATGGGCAAGCGGACCAGCGGATTGTGGTAACTCCTTCGAGTCGCGGCATCGATGCTCGGGCCCATCGAATCCAGAAAGGCGTCGATGCCGATCCTGGTCAACGCCAATTCCCAGCAAAGCGCATAGAGCAGGGCCGCGACGAGGCTGATGCCGAGCCCAAGCCCGAGCGCGGGAAAGAAGCCGATCACGCCGCCCCGATCCACGTCACGGTGGCGCTTGATCGCCACGAAGACCAGGCTCAGCCCGACCAGCATCGTGAGATAGCCGATCGCCATTCCCACGGCCATCGACTGGTGCCCCATCGTCAGGATGATCAGGCAGAGCACACCGCCGGTGAACAGCCCGGCCATCGCGCCATTGGACAATATGTATCGAAGCATTTGCGAGTCCCCCTTGCATAGGTTGCGCCGCGAACAGCGCATCGGCAAACGTGCGCCGCAATCGCCCGAAAGAGTGATTTGCGTGGAATCGTCTTCACTCCCTCCCTGGAAGGGAGGGGAGTCAAGGAAGAATGCCAAGTTCCCGCGCCCGCGCCAGCGCGTCGGTGCGCCGTTTCGCGCCCAGCTTTTCGAGCAGCCGCGCGACATGCGTCTTGACCGTGTTGAGCGATACGCCGAGCCGCTCGGCGATCTCCTGATTGGAGCGCCCCGCGGCGATCTCGCCGAGCACTTCGAGCTCGCGCGCCGAGATGCCGAGGCTGGCGACGGCCTGGGGATTGCCGTCGAAGGGCGCCGGCATGGGC
>JAEWCK010000285.1 GCA_023390675.1 Pseudomonadota bacterium | reverse complement strand
CTCCTCCTCGCCGGAAATGCCCTGAGCCCTTGTTCATGACTCGCCTGCCCATGGACCCCGGCACAAGTGCGGGGTGACGGCTGGGCGTGAGAAAAAGGCGGTCCATCGCCTGATCGGTTTTCCCGTTCGGACTTAGCGAGTTTCCCCGCTTCCACGCTCCCGGTCCGGAGCCTAATCTCCTCTCAAACAAAAGCGAGAGGATCACGGACATGGCCGACGTGGACGCACCCAAGGGCAGCCCGCTTAGCGACCCGAGCAAGGAGCCCGCTGCGCTCCGCACGCTGCTGGGGCGGACCAATCGCGACTGGTGGCCCGAGCAGCTGAGCCTGGAGATCCTGACCCAGAACGGCGTCTCGCCCAATCCCTATGGGCCCGACTTCGATTATCGCGAGGCGTTCAAGGAACTCGATTACTGGGCGCTCAAGGAGGATTTGAAGGCGCTGATGACCGACAGCCAGCCCTGGTGGCCGGCCGATTACGGGCATTACGGGCCATTCTTCATCCGGATGGCATGGCACTCGGCGGGCACGTACCGCACCGGGGACGGGCGCGGCGGCTCGTCCTCGGGCTCGCAGCGCTTCGCCCCGCTCAATTCGTGGCCGGACAACGGCAATCTCGACAAGGCGCGCCGGCTGCTCTGGCCGATCAAGCAGAAATATGGCGCGGCGATCAGCTGGGCGGATCTGTTCATCCTCACCGGCAATGTCGCGATCGAATCGATGGGTGGGCCGACCTTCGGCTTCGGCGGCGGGCGCGAGGACATCTTCGAGCCCGAGCGCGACATCTATTGGGGCACCGAGGAGCAATGGGTCGGCCATCCCGAAAACAAGACCCGCATCGACGACGAGGCGGGGATGGCGCTCGAGGAGCCGCTCGCCGCGATCCAGATGGGGCTGATATACGTCAATCCCGAGGGCCCCGGCGGCAAGCCCGACACCAAGGGATCGGCGCGCGACCTGCGCCGGACCTTCGCGAACATGGCGATGAACGACGAGGAGACCGCGGCGCTCACCGCGGGCGGGCACACGTTCGGCAAGGCGCACGGCGCGGGCGACGCGAGCAAGGTGGGCCGCGAGCCCGAAGCGGCGGGGATCGCTTCGATGGGTCTCGGCTGGATCTCGACGCACGAGACCGGAATGGGCGACCATACGATCACCTCGGGGATCGAAGGCGCGTGGACGCCGACGCCAACCAAATGGGACATGACTTATTTCGACATGCTGCTCGACCATGAATACGAGCTGGTGAAGAGCCCGGCGGGGGCGAAGCAGTGGCAGCCCGTCGGCAATCCCGAGGAGACGTTGGCGCCGGCGGCGCATACGCCGGGCAAGAGAGTCCCGACGATGATGACCACCGCCGACAAGGCGTTCAAGGACGACGCCGAATATCGCAAGATCATGGAGAAGTTCCGCAGCGACCCGGCCTATTTCGCCGATGCCTTCGCGCGCGCCTGGTTCAAGCTGACGCACCGCGACATGGGGCCGAAAGCGCGGTATCTGGGCCCCGAAGTGCCCGAGGAGGATCTGATCTGGCAGGATCCGATCCCCGCGGGCACGCCGCTCTCGGACGGCGACGTCGCTGCGCTCAAGCAGAAGATCGCAGCCTCGGGACTGAGCGTGCAGCAGCTGGTCAAGACGGCATGGGCTTCGGCCTCGACCTATCGAGGGTCGGACCGCCGCGGCGGCGCCAATGGCGCGCGTATCCGGCTGGCGCCGCAGAAGGACTGGGAGGCGAACGAGCCGGCCGAGCTCGCCAAGGTTCTCCAGGTCTACGAGGGCATCAAGGCCGATCATGGCGGGGTGAGCATCGCCGATCTGATCGTGCTCGGCGGCAATCTCGGCGTCGAGCAGGCGGCCAAGGCCGCAGGGCACGATGTGACCGTGCCTTTCACGTCGGGGCGCGGCGACGCGACCGACGCGCAGACCGATGCGGAAAGCTTCGATGTGCTCGAGCCGCGTGCCGAAGGCTTCCGCAACTATCTGAAGACCCGCCACAACGTGCCGACCGAGGAGCTGCTGGTCGATCGCGCGCAATTGCTCGGTCTGTCCGCGCCCGAGATGACGGTGCTGGTCGGCGGGCTGCGCGTGCTCGGCGCCAACCACGCCAAGGCGGGCAAGCACGGCCAGTTCACCGATCGGCTGGGGCAGCTGACCAACGACTTCTTCGTCAACGTGCTCGACATGGGGACGGTTTGGAAGGAGATCGACGGGTCGGGCGACGAGGAATATGCCGGGACCGACCGGGCGAGCGGCGCGCAGAAATGGACCGCGTCGCGCACCGATCTGGTGTTCGGGTCGAACTCGCAGCTACGCGCGATCTCGGAAGCCTATGCCGAGGCCGGCGGCGGCGAGCGGTTCGTGAAGGACTTCGTCAAGGCATGGGCGAAGGTGATGGACGCCGATCGGTTCGATCTGCGGTAGCCTTCGATGCTTTCAAGCCTCTCCCCTGAAAGGGAGGGGCTTTCTTACGCCGCGATCGACTCCAGCGCTTCGCTCGCTTCCATCCACGCGGCTTCCGCAGTCTCGATCCTGGCGGCGAGGTCGGCGCGGCGTTTCATCAGTTCGGTCATCGTGAGCTTCGCCAGCGCGGGCTCGGCGGTCGCCGGATCGAACATCGCCCGATCGACTGCGGTCAGCTGCGCGCCGAGCTTGGCCAGCTCGGTCTCGGCAGCCTTGGCGGCGTTGCGCAGCGTCTGACTCTTCTCGCGCGCCTCGGCGGCGGCGCGGCGGGCTTCCTTCTTGTCGGGCCTGGCGGACCTCGCGTCTGCAGCGTCCTTCGACAGCACGAAGGCGATATAGTCGTCGAGGCTGCCGTCGAATTCCTTCGCGGTGCCGCTATCGACAAGGACGAGCCGGTCGGCGGTCATCTCGAGCATGTGGCGATCGTGGCTGACGATCACCACCGCGCCCGAATAGGCATTGAGCGCCTGGATCAACGCCTCACGCGCGTCGACGTCGAGGTGGTTGGTCGGCTCGTCGAGGATCAGCATGTGCGGCGCGTCGCGCGTGATCAGCGCCAAGGCCAGCCGCGCACGCTCGCCCCCCGAGAGCTTGCCGACGAGCGTCGTCGCCTTGTCGCCCGAAAAGCCGAAGCGGCCGAGCTGCGCGCGCACGGCCGACTGGCTCGCCGACTTCATCAGCAGGCTCATATGCTGGAGCGGAGTCTCGTCGCGGTCGAGCTCCTCGACCTGATACTGGGTGAAATAGCCGACGCGCATCTTGCCCGACGCGTTCATCGCGCCTTCCATCGGCACGAGCTGCGCGGCGAGGAGGCGGGCCAGCGTGGTCTTGCCGTTGCCGTTGCGGCCGAGAAGCGCGATGCGGTCGTCGGGATCGAGCCGCAGATTGAGCCGCTTGAGGATCGGCGTCTCGCCATAGCCGACGCTGGCGAGGTCGAGCGTGATCAGCGGCGGACGGAGCTCGTCGGGATTGGGGAAGTCGAAGGTCAGGCTCGGATCGTCGACCAATTCGGCGATCGGCTGCATCTTCGCCAGTGCCTTGGCGCGCGACTGGGCCTGCTTGGCAGTGGAGGCACGGGCCGAGTTACGCGCGACATAGTCCTGCAGTTTCTCGCGCTCGGCCTGCTGCTTGGCGCGCGCCGAGGCGAGCTGCGCCTGCCGCTCGGCGCGCTGGCGCTCGAACGCGTCGTAGCCGCCCGGATAGAGGGTGAGCTTGCCTTGGCCGAGATGGAGGATGTGATCGACGACGTTGTTGAGGAAGTCGCGCTCGTGGCTGACCAGCAAAATCGTCGCGGGATAGGCCTTGAGAAAGTCCTCGAGCCACAGCACCGCTTCGAGATCGAGGTGGTTCGAGGGCTCATCGAGCAGCAGCACGTCGGGTTGCGAGAAGAGCAGGCTGGCGAGGGCGACGCGCATCTTCCAGCCGCCGGAGAACCTGTCGAGCGGGCGGTGTTGCGCCTCCTCGTCGAAGCCGAGGCCGACGAGGATCTGCGCGGCGCGCGACGGCGCGGTATAGGCGTCGATCGCCATCAGCCGGTCGTGGACATGGCCCAGCCGATCGGGATCATGGCTGGTCTCGCTCTCGGCGAGCAGGGCCGCGCGCTCGGTGTCCGCGGCGAGAACGGTCTCGAACGGAGTCGCTTCGCCCGAGGGCGCTTCCTGCGCGATATAGCCGAGGCGGGCGCCACGCGGCATCTCGACGCTGCCGAGATCGGGCTCGAGCATGCCCGCGATCACGCGCACCAGGGTGGTCTTGCCCGCGCCGTTGCGGCCGATCAGCCCGATCCGGCCGCGCGGGGGCAGCCTCGCGGTCGCGCCGTCGAGGATCGTGCGTCCGCCGAGGCGCACCGTGATGTCGGTCAGGTTGAGCATGGGCGCGCGCCCTAGCAAGGGAAGCCGCGAAAATCGACCGCGATGCGAAAAAGATTGATCCGATCGCCGACAGGCGGGGGCTAACCCGATATGAAACAACCGTCATTTGACCCTGCGCAGGGCGAGGCGTAGCGTCGCGCGATGTTAGACTGGTTCCGCCGCCGCTATCTGGATCTGCTCGGCTCGATCTACATCTATAACGAGCATCGCGGCTATACGAGCATCGACCGGGTGCTCGAGGCGGTCCGCGCGCGCGAGCCCGGCAATGCCACGCTGATCGCAGCGATCGAGAAGCACCGCGCCGACGAGCGCAAGCACTATATGATGTTCAAGCGCTGGTTCGAGCTGCAGGGCAAGATGCCGCTGCGCGTCGACCGGACCTGCGGACATATCGACCGTTTCGTCGAAATTGTCTTCGGCCGCACGATCGACGAGCTGGATACCCAGAAGATCATCGCCGAGGACGACGAGTTCGAGAAGCTCTGCCGCGTGATCTCGCTCACTGAGCAGCGCGGATTCCGGCAGGTCGACATCCTGCTCAAGCACCCGATCGTGCGGCGCGACAAGACGCTCGTGAAGATTTTCCAGATCATCGAGAAGGACGAGCCGAGCCATTGGGCGCCGTACGATGGCTGGCTAAAGGCCAATGGCAAGCGCGATCCCAAATGGTGGGAGCGAGGAATCGACACCTTCATCCATTCGGAGCTGCTGTTCTTGAAGCTGCCCGCGCTGTTCCTCAATTTCCGGCTGAAGCGACGGGCCGATTGGGCGGATGCGAGCGATCCGGTGATCGCGCAACCGCTACCCGCCGCCGCTTAATCGTCATCCCGGCGAAAGCCGGGACAGGGAGTTTTGTGCTTCGCCGCCTGTGGCTCTGGATCCCGGCTTTCGCCGGGATGACGGATTGGGTAGGCGGTCGCATCATGCGCGTCCTCCTCACAGGTTCCTCGGGCTGGCTGGGCCGTTTCCTCGCGCCGATGCTGCGCGCGAAGGGGCATGCCGTCACCGGGCTCGACGTTGCGCCGGGCGCGGATACGCAGACGATCGGCAGCGTGGCGGATCCCGCGACCGTCGACCGCGTGTTCGCCGAGCACGCGATCGAGGCGGTGATCCACGCCGGCGCGCTGCACAAGCCCGACATCGCGCGCTATCCGGCGCAAGCATTCCTCGATCTCAACGTGACCGGCACGCTCAACCTGCTCGAGGCGGCGAAGGCGGCGGGGCACGACCGGTTCGTCTTCACCTCGACCACGTCGCTGATGATCAGCCAGGCGATCCGCGACGAGGCGGGCGACGCGGCGGTTTGGCTCGACGAGACGAGCGGGCCGATCGAGCCGCGCAACATCTACGGCGTCACCAAGTTCGCCGCCGAGCAGCTCTGCCGGCTCGCCGCGGATGACGGGCTGAATTGCGCCGTGCTGCGCACCAGCCGCTTCTTTCCCGAGGATGACGACACGCACCGCGCGCTTTCGGGCGAGAACATGAAGGCCAACGAGTTGCTCCACCGGCGATTGACCGTCGAGGATGCCGCGCGGGCGCATCTCGCGGCGCTGGACAAAGCGCCCGAGATCGGCTTCGGCACCTTCATCGTCTCGGCGCCGACGCCCTTCGCGCGCGAGGAATGCGCGGCGCTCAAGGCCGATGCGGCCGCGGTGATCGGACGCCATTTTCCCGATGCAGCGGAGTTATACCGCGCCGCCGGATGGGAACTGCCGCGCAGCATAGGCCGTGTCTATGACGCCGCGCTTGCCGAGCGGAGACTCGGGTTCCGGTGCGAGACCGGGTTCGCGGCAGTGCTCGCCGCGCTGAGGGAGGGGCGACCGCTCCCCTTCGCGCATGATCCCTGCTATATCTCGCCGAAGGAAGTCGCGGGCGCGGCCTGAGGGCCCGGTACGCCCCCGTAATGCGTGTTTGAGTACACGAGCTTCTGACTTGGGGGATTAGTGATGCGCTGGATCAAGCTGGGGCTGGCCGTGGTGGCCGGCATCGTCGTGCTACTGGTCGTCGTGCTCTATGGCGGCTCCGAATGGATCATCCGCAAGGGGCGCACCGTGCCGACCGAGACGGTGGCCGTGCCCACCGACGCCGCTTCTATCGAGGAGGGGGGACGACTGGCGCGGGTCGAGGGCTGCCGCAACTGCCACGGGCAGGAAGGCAAGGGCAAGGTGCTCGTCGACGACCCGATGCTCGGGCGGCTGGCTTCGCCAGCGCTCGCGCGGATCGCCGCCACCTACAGCGATGCCGATCTCGTCCGCGCGATCCGCCACGGCGTGCGCAAGGACGGCAGCACGCTCTGGGTGATGCCCACCCAGGCCTATAACAACATCGCCGACGACGATCTGGGCAAGATCGTCGCGTGGATCCGCACCTTGAAGCCGGCCGGCGACGACCAGCTCAAGAAGATCGGCTTCGGCCCGATCGGGCGCATGCTGGTGCTCACCGGCAAGCTCCCGCCGAGCGTGCATCCCGAGCAGGTCGCGGCCAGGACGCGGCCCGCCGAGGTTGGGCAATATTTCGTCCGCGCGGTGTGCACCGGGTGCCACGCGCTCGATCATGCGCAGCCTTCCGAGGACGGCAAGCAGATCGTCCCCGCCTTGCTCGAGGTGGGCCCCGCCTATGACGGTGCCGCATTCCGCACGCTGCTCCGCACCGGCAAGGGGCTGAGCAACCGCGACCTGGGGCTGATGCGCGAAGTCGCGCAGGTCGACTTCAAGTGGATGACCGACGGGGAAGTCGACGCGATCCTCGCCTGGCTCAAGGCGGAGGCGGCGAAGCGCCCCGCCAAATAGCTGGCATTTGCGACGCAAAATTGCGGAAAGGGTTGTCGCCGCGCATCAATCGATTAGAGCGCGGCGGCATGGCCAGTGAAGCGCGCACCCTTTACGAGAAGATCTGGGCCGACCATGTGGTCGAGCGCCGTGACGACGGCACCTGCCTGATCTATATCGATCGCCACCTCGTCCACGAAGTGACGAGCCCGCAAGCGTTCGCGGGGCTGCGCGCGAACGGGCGCAAGGTGCGCCGGCCCGATCTCACGCTGGCGGTGCCCGACCATAACCTCCCGACCACCGCGCGCGTCGACGCCGCGGGCAATCCGCTGCCGATCGCCGATCCGGCCAGCGCCGGCCAACTCGCCGCGCTCAGGGCGAACGTCGCCGAATTCGGCGTGCCCTATATCGACGCGCTCGATAGCCGGCAGGGGATCGTGCACGTAATAGGCCCCGAGCAGGGCTTCACGCTGCCGGGCACCACTTTGGTGTGCGGCGACAGCCACACGTCGGCGCACGGCGCGCTGGGGGCGTTGGCTTTCGGGATCGGCACCAGCGAAGTCGAGCACGTGCTCGCGACGCAGACGCTGTTGCTCAGCCCTTCGAGGACGATGGAAATCCGCGTCGACGGGGCGCTCGGCTTCGGGGTGAGCCCCAAGGATGTGGTGCTCGCGATCATCGGCCGGATCGGCGCGGCGGGCGGCACGGGATACGTCATCGAATTCACCGGCGAAGTGATCCGCGCGATGTCGGTCGAGGGGCGGCTGACCGTCTCGAACATGTCGATCGAAGGCGGCGCGCGCTCGGGACTGATCGCGCCCGACGAGACGACCTTCGCGTACCTCAAGGACCGCCCGATGGCCCCGCGCGGCGCGGATTGGGAGAAGGCGGTGGCTTACTGGCGCACCCTCCCAACCGATGCCGACGCGCGCTACGATCGCAGCGTCGTGCTGCAGGCGAGCGACATCGCGCCTTCGCTGACCTGGGGCACGAGCCCCGAGGATGTCGTGCCGATCACCGGCGCGGTGCCCGATCCCGAGAGCTTCGGCGACGCTTCGAAGCGCGTCGCGGCGCAGAAGTCGCTCGATTATATGGGCCTCGCCCCGGGCACGCGGATGCAGGACGTGGGCGTCGAGCACGTGTTCATCGGATCGTGCACCAACAGCCGGATCGAGGACCTGCGGGCCGCGGCGAGCGTGGTGAAGGGCCGCCACGTCGCCGACCGCATCCGCCAGGCCTTGGTTGTGCCGGGCTCGGGGCTGGTCAAGCGCCAGGCCGAGGCCGAGGGGCTCGACCGCATCTTCGTCGAGGCCGGTTTCGAGTGGCGCGAGCCGGGCTGCTCGATGTGTCTCGCGATGAACCCCGACAAAGTGCCGGCCGGCGAACGTTGTGCTTCCACCTCGAATCGGAATTTTGTAGGAAGGCAGGGTCCGGGGGCCCGAACCCACCTGCTTTCGCCCGCAATGGCGGCGGCGGCGGCGGTTACGGGGCGCCTCACCGATGTCAGGGAGCTGATGTCGGCGGATGCGTGAGGGGGTGTTGAATGAAGCGGGCGCTTGTTGCGTTGATTGCGGCCACGGTCCTGAGCGGGCTGGCCGCGGCTTATGCCACCACGGTGCGGGCGGAATCGCCCGATACGGTGCTCGCCACCCGATAGCCCGGGAGGCGCAGTGATGGAGCGGGTCCGGCAGGTGGAGGGGCGCGCCTATCCGTGGGGCGCCAAGAACATCGACACCGACATCATCATCCCCGCGCACTGGCTGAAGACCACGACGCGCGAAGGGCTGGGCAAAGGCGCGTTCGAGACGGTGCGCGCGCAGCCGGGCAACGTTTTCGACGATCCGCGCTATGCGGGGGCGCCGGTGCTCGTCGCGGGCGACAATTTCGGCTGCGGGTCCAGCCGCGAGCACGCCGCCTGGGCGCTCGCCGACATGGGCGTGAAGGCGGTGATCGCGCCGAGCTTCTCCGACATCTTCTCGGGCAATGCGTTCAAGAACGGCATCGTGCCGGTAGTGCTGCCGCAGGAGGCGATCGACCGGCTCGTCGAAGTCGCGAAGACCGACGAGATCACCGTCGATCTCGAGACGATGACGGTCACCACGCCCTTCCAGGATCGCTTCGTCTTCGAACTCGACTCCTTCCGCCGCCAGTGCCTGCTCGAAGGGCTGGACGAGATCGGGATGACGCTGGCAAGGGATACCGCGATTTCGAAATTTGAGTCCGGGATGGCCGCGAGCCGCCCGTGGGTCTCTGTGGAGAGCGGGCATGAGGGCATTGTTGTCGAAGGCGCCGGGCGGACCTGAAACCCTAAGCCTGGAATACGCGCCCGATCCGGTGGCGGCTGCCGGGCAGGTGATCGTCGCGGTCAAAGCGTGCTCGATCAACTATCCCGACGCGCTGATCATCGAGGACAAGTATCAGCTCAAGCCCCCGCGCCCGTTCGCGCCGGGAAGCGAAGTCGCGGGCGTGATCGAGAGCGTGGGCGAGGGGGTCGGGGACTGGGCGCCCGGCGACCGCGTGCTCGCCGCGACTGGGTTTGGCGGGCTCGCCGAGAAGGTGGCGGTCGACGCTTCGCGGCTCTTTCGCCTGCCCGACG
>JAEWCK010000253.1 GCA_023390675.1 Pseudomonadota bacterium | reverse complement strand
ACTCGTCGGTGGTGGCGTTGCAAAAAGTATGGGGGCTCATGTGGAGCCGCACGCCGTCGCGGAACTTCTCGTCGCCGGGATAGGCGGCGATCATCCCGACGACCTGGCCGCCCTTGCCATAGGTGATCTGGTCGAACGCGTCGTTGATTCCGGCGTCGGCGGCGATGTGCTGGTGGATCGGGCGGCCGGCGAGGAGCGAATCGAGCACCATCGCATCGAAGCCCTCGTCGATCGCCGAGACGCCGATGTTGAGATCGGGGCGCCATTCGTTGCCGATCCGGTAGCCCATCCAGTTGGCGAAGCTCTCGTTGAGCCAGATGTCGTCCCACCAGGCCGGGGTGACGAGATCGCCGAACCATTGGTGCGAAAGCTCGTGCGCGACGACCATGCCGAAGGTCTGCTTCGATTCGAGCGGCGCGGCCTCATCGAGGAACAGGATACCGTCGCCATAGATGTCGGCGCCGGCATTCTCCATCGCGCCCGGCATCACGGGCGAGCCGATCTGATCCAGCTTGGGATAGGGGAAAGCCTGGTTGAAATACGCCTCGAGCAGGGTGACGATCTTCTTCGAATGCTCGAGCGCGTAGGCGAGCTGGCCGCCATTGGGCTTGGTGCCGATCACGCGCAGCGGCAGCGGCTTGGCGCGCTGGGGCGAGGGAGGCACGAAGCCCTCGGCCGTGACGAAGGGACCGGTGACGAGCGCGACGAGGTAGGTCGGCAGGGGGAGCGTGGCGGCGAACTGGTGCTTGACCAGCGCCCCCACGGGCGTGCCCTTGCCGACTTCGGGCGCGTTGCTCGCCGCGACGAAGCCCGGCTTGGTGGTGATCGAGACGTGGAAGGGCGTCTTGTATCCCGGCTCGTCGAACGAGGGGAAGGCGGCGCGGGCGTCGATCGATTCGAACTGCGACCAGCTGTACCAGGTGTTGGCGACGTTGATGCGATAGAGCCCGGCCGGGCCGTCGGCGAAGGCCGCATCATAATCGAACTTGAGTGTCATCTTGCCCGGCTGGACGGTCTTGCCGAAATCGAGCTGGGCGAGGCCGAAGGGCGACTTCTGGGCGAAGGTGACCGGAGTCTCCTTGTTGCCGATCTTCACCACGGCCTTGCTGACGTGCAGATCGCGTCCGTGCATCCAGATCGACGGCGTCGCCTTGTTGAGCTGGATATCGATCTCGGTGTGGCCGCTGAAGCGCGCCTGATCGGGGTCGATGGTGAAATCGAGCCGGTAGGTGATCGGCTTGACCGTTTCCGGCAGCTTGCCCGTGGGCGGGGCGTCCTGGGCGATGGCGGCGGCGGGGAGCAGCAGGGCGGCGGCGAGGCCGAAGGCAAGTGCGCGCATGGCAAATCCTATAAGGGTTGCCGCTGCTTAGGGCCGCCGGTGACCTATGGCAATGGCACACTTGGGGGCGTCACGCCGCGAGCCGCGTCCGGTTCCGCCCGCTCTCCTTGGCTTCGTACAGCGCCTCGTCGGCGCGGACGATCAGCCGATCGCGGTCCTCGCTGTCGATGCGGTGCGCGACGCCGACGCTGATCGTGAGCGGGACGAGCGCGCCGCTTGGCAGGATCAGCCGGCGGCGCTCGATCGCCTCGCGCAACCGCTCGCCGGCGATGCCCGACTGGACCTGATCGGTATCGGGCATCAGCACCGCGAACTCCTCGCCGCCGATCCGGCCGATCACGTCTGCGGTGCGGATCGTCTCGCGCGCGACCTGGGCGAAGCGCCTGAGCACTTCGTCGCCGCCGGCATGGCCGAAGCGATCGTTGATGCTCTTGAAGTGATCGAGGTCGATCAGCGCGAGCGCGAGCGGCGCACCGCTCCGCGTCGAGCGCGCCAGCTCGACGTCGAGCATGTGGAGGAAGGCGCGGCGATTGGGCAGGCCGGTGAGCTCGTCGGTGGTCGCGGCGCGGCGGAGCGCCTCCTCCATGTCGAGCGTCTGCATCCGCGCGCGCGACGCGGCGATCCCCGCCCAGGCGACGATGCCAAGGAAGAGCAAGGCCATCCCCGTCATCACATAGTCGGCGATCCGTTCGGCCTGGATGGCGCGCGCGTTTGCGACTTCGCGCTCGCCGAGTAGCCGGCGCTCTTCGCTCTCGATCCGCGTCACGATCGCGAGCACCGCTTCGGCTTCGCGACGGCCCAGCCCGCTCTTGACGATTTCAACGGCTTCATCGGTGGCGCCGCGCCGACTCAGTTCCACCTTGTGGTCCAGCACGCCGAAATAGCGTTGAAGGGCGGCCCGGAGCGCATCGACGTTCGTACGTTGCACCGGATTGTCTCGCGTTAGATCGGCGAGTTGCGAAGCGAGCCTGGGCGCTGCCGTGGCGCTTCGGCGATACGCATCGCGATAATGCTCGTCGCCGGTGATCAGATAGCCGCGTTCGTCACGCAACGCCTCGTCCACGGCTGAGCGAAGTTGCTCGTTGGTGAGCAGCACTTGAAACGTGTGAACATGCCAGCCTTCGGCGTGCCTGCGATCGAGGTCGGTCCTCGCAGCATTCATTGCGATAGCGACGAGCATCAACGCGAGCGCGATCACGGCGCCGAATCCATACAGATGACGGCGGCGACTGGTCTGGTGGTCGTTCAGCGCATGCTGTTGCAGGTTCACGTGGCGTTCTCTTTCGATACGCCCCCCGAATCGCGACCCTAGGGCGCGAGCGTAAACAATCGCTTGCCGTTACGGAAAAGGACGGCGCGAGGCGCTTGCGCTGGTGGGCACGGGCGATATGGTAGCGCTATCAAATATAAGATGGAGGGGATCATGACTGCGCTGGCCCGCTTGTTCGCGCTCGTCCTGCTACTGGGCGCGGCAGCGCCGGGCGAGCGCTGGGTGACGGCGTGGTCGACCTCGCAGCAGATTCCCGAGCCGCGCAACGCACTGCCAAACGAAGATATGAAGGACGCGACGCTGCGTCAGGTGGTGCGGCTCCAGATCGGGGGCACGAAGCTGCGCGTGCGCTTCTCCAATGCGTTCGGGACCGCGCCGCTCAGGATCGGCACGGCGACGATCGGGCGCGCGCCGGATCCGGCCGCGGCGCGGGCTGAGGGCGTGATCGCGCTGACTTTTGGCGGGGCGAAAGGCGTGACGATCCCGGCAGGGGCGGATTACTGGTCCGACGCTGTCGCGATGCCGGTCAAGGCGGGCGGGGACCTCGCCATCTCGATCTATCTGCCCGAAGCGCCGGCGCAGCAGACGAGCCATCCCGGGTCGCGCGCGACTTCCTATTACGTCCACGGCGATCGCGCCGGCGACGCCGATCTGGCGGGGGCGAAGACAGTCGATCACTGGTATCAGCTCGCCGCGATCGAGACCGTGTCGCCGACCGCTTCGGCAGTGGTGGTGCTCGGCGATTCGATCACCGACGGCTCGGGTACCCAAGCCAACACCAACAAGCGCTGGACCGACAGCCTCCAGCTCCGCCTGCGCGCCGATCCGGCGACCAGGGACATGGCGGTGCTCAACGCGGGGATCGGCGGCAATCGGCTGCTCAACGACGGGCTGGGCCCCAACGCGCTCGCGCGGTTCGACCGCGAGGTGCTGACCCAGCCGGGCGTGACGCATCTGATCGTGCTGGAAGGCGTCAACGACCTCGGCACGTTCACCCGGGATGCGCCGGCGACATCCGAGGCGCACGCCGCTTTGGTCGACGCGATGATCGGGGCATATCGCCAGATGGTCGCGCGGGCGCGGGCGCACGGGATCAAGGCGATCGGGGCGACGATCACGCCTTATGGCGGTTCGGGCTATTACCACCCCGACGCGCAGAACGAGTCCGACCGCGCCGCAGTCAATGCGTGGATCCGTACCCCCGGCAATTTCGACGCTGTGATAGACTTCGACGCCGCGCTGCGCGACCCGGCCGTCCCGACCAGGCTGCGCAAGGAATATGACAATGACGGGCTGCACCCCTCGGTCGCCGGGTATCAGGCAATGGCCGATGCGGTGCCGCTGTCGCTGCTCTCGGCCAAATCGAAGGACAAGGGAAGGGCGGCTGTCTCGCGCGAGCCCGCGCCGGCAATCGCGCTCACTTTCGACGACATGCCCGCGCATGCGACGCTGCCTCCGGGCGCGACGCGCGTGCAGGTGGCGAGGGATATCATCGCGGCGTTGAAGGCGCACGGGGCGACCGCGACGGGCTTCGTCAACGGTGTGCTGATCGAGCGCGAGCCGGCTTCGGCGCCGGTGCTCGACCTGTGGCGCGCGGCGGGACTGCCGCTCGGCAGCCACGGCTGGAGCCACGCCAATCTCGACACGCTGAGCGA
>JAEWCK010000163.1 GCA_023390675.1 Pseudomonadota bacterium | reverse complement strand
ATCGGCGCGCCGCGCTGCGCCATCCGCGCCGCGGCTTCCACGCCGAGCGTGCCCGGCGCGCCGGTGAACACCGCGACTCTGCCGTGGAGGAAGAGGGGATCGGTCACCGGAGAGCCTCCCCACCGCGCGCTCCGCAAGGACGATAATATACATTATGTAAAATGGAGACCGGCGTGCGGGCGGGGCGGCCGGCATCCCCCTCTCGCGCGGAACGCCGATTATTCGGCCGGCTGCGAACGCCTCGGCTTGCGCGTGGAATCGCCATGCGCGGCATCCTTGCCGCGTGCGGGCTCGAGCACCAGCGTTTTCCCTTCCACGCGCCACGATTTGAGCCGCGACAGGAAGTTCATGCCGAGCACCTCGACATCGCCGAACGCCGGCGAGACGACCACGCCCAGGTCGCGCGTGCTGAGCGGCCCGACATCGAGCCGGTTGATGCTGCCGCGCTCGGCCTCGATCGTGCCGTTGGCGGTCTGGATCATCATCGGCAATGCGGGCTGCGCTTCGATGCCCAGCGCCTCGGCCGCCTCGTCGGACATCGCGGTATAGGTCGCGCCGCTGTCGATCAGGAAGCGCCGCTCGACGCCGTTGACGCGTGCGCGTACCCAGAAATGCCCGTCGGCCGCCATGCGGATGCGCACGGTGTCGCCCTGAACGGTCTGCTGCTCATAGCCGAACCGCTCCGAGACCTTGGCGACGAAGGCGCTCAGCTCCTCGCGATGATTGAGCGCCACGAACGCGATCAACGCGATTGCCGCCCAGCTCACCAGCGTCTGCGCGACGCTGCGCCACGTCAGCCGTCGAATCGAAAGCAGCCGCGCCGCGAGCAGCAGCACGATCAGCGCAGCGATCAGCAGCACGGGCCTGTCCATCACCGTGGCAACCTACCCCGCCCCTGATGAACAAATGCCGAACGCGGGCTCAAGCGACGTGCGGATTGAGCGGCCGCGCCTCCGGCGCCACAAGCCCGAGAAAGCGGCCGATCGGCTCGATATTGGCGGCGATGAGCCAGGCGAGCAGGATGATTCCGAGCCAGAGCAGCCCCATCTGGAGCGATTTGCCGAGCGAGAGCCGCCTCCCCCATAGCCCGCTGGTGACCAGCACGAGCGCGCCCAGGAGATAGACCAGGCTTAGCGAATCGAAATTGTTCACGCCGCGATCTCCAGGCCGTCATGCCCCGGCTCGACTCCCGCGGGCAGCTCGGCGGCCAGCGTGGCGTAATCCATCGAATTGTCCATATGGACGAGCGCGGTGCGGCGCGGCCGGAATTCGCGGACCCATTCGAGCACCGATGCAAGATTCGGGTGGGTGGGATGCGGCGCGCGGCGGAGCGCATCGACCACCCAGACATCCGGTTGCTGATAGAGATTGCTCATTTCGGCCGTCATCTCGTTGAAGTCTGTGGAATAAACGATCGACTTGCCACCGCTTTCGAAGCGCAATCCGGCTGAGGTGATGCCTCCGTGCGGCTGATCGACCGCCGCGACGCCGATGTCGCCGATGCGGATCGCATCGGGCAGCGGCTCGATCGCCACGGTTGGCCGATAGAGCGCGCGGCCGGTAAAGGCATATTCGAACCGCAGGCTGAGCTGCTCGAGCGTGAACGGCCGCGCAAGCCCGCGGACCGGCTCCCCGCCCCGCGCGTGCATGATCTGCCGCAGGTCGTCGATGCCGTGGCAATGATCGGCATGGTCGTGCGTCCAGATCACTGCGTCGACATTGTCGACATCCGCGGCGAGCAGCTGCTCGCGCAGGTCCGGGCTGGTGTCGACGAGGATGCGCGTGGTGTCGGTGTTAATGAGCACCGAAGCGCGTGTGCGGCGGTTGCGTGGGTCGGCGGGATCGCAGGCACCCCAGTCGTTTCCGATCCTCGGCACGCCCGAGGAGGTTCCCGAGCCGAGGATGCGGATCTTCATCCGCGCGTCTTCGCGAACAGCGTGTGGAAATTCGCCCGCGTCGCGTCCGCCAGCGCGTCGGGGTCCTCGCCGCGTAGCTCCGCCAGAAACCGGCAGGTATCCGCCACGAACGCCGGCTCGCCGGTCTTCCCCCGGTGCGGCACGGGCGCGAGGAAGGGCGCGTCGGTCTCGATCAGCAGCCGATCGAGCGGCAGCCGGGCCGCGGTTTCCTGCAGCTCCTTCGCGTTCTTGAAGGTGACGATGCCCGAGATCGAGATGTAGAAGCCCAGATCGAGCGCGATATCCGCGAATTCGCCGCTCGCGGTGAAGCAGTGGATCACCCCCGGGAATCCCCCCTTCCCCATCTCGTCGCGCAGGATTTCGGCGGTGTCGGCCTCGGCGTCGCGGGTGTGGACGATCAGGGGCAGGCGGGTCTCGCGGCTCGCGGCGATGTGGCTGCGGAAGCTGGCGCGTTGGCGGTCGCGGTCCGAATGATCGTAATAATAATCGAGCCCGGTCTCGCCGATCCCCACCACCCGCGGGTGCTGCGCCTTCTCGATCAGCTTGGCGGCATCGACATCGGGATGCTCGTCGGCCTCGTGCGGATGGATGCCGACCGAGGCCCAGACATCGCCCTCGCTCTCGGCCACTGCTATGACGTCATCCCATTCGCGTTCGCGCGTCGAGATGTTGAGCATCGCTACCACACCGGCATCGCGGGCGCGCGCCAGCACTTCGGGCTGCTGCTCGCCCAGCCCCTTGTAGATCAGGTGGCAATGGCTGTCGGCGAGCCTCATGCTTCGGGCGCCTCCGCCAGCTCGAGCCGCGGGAACAGCGCCTGCGGCTGCTCGATGCGGAAGCCGCTTTCGGCGAGCGGCGAATACCAATGGCTGCCGATCCCGTCGGGCGTGCGTAGCGCCGGATCGACTCCCATCCGGTCGAGCAGCTTGTTCGCGCTCACCGGGATCACCGGCAGGATGCCGACGGCGAGTTGCGCGATGCAGATATAGAGCGTGGCGAGCACGGTCTTCATCCGCTCGGGATCGGTCTTGCGCAGCGCCCAGGGCGCCTGCTCGTCGATATAGGCGTTGCACGCGAACACCGCCTGCATCCACACCTCGGTAGCCTGGCTGAGCGCGAGCGTGGAGAAGGCCTGCGGGATCGCGCCGCGCACTGCCTTGTCGACCGTGTCGAACAACACGTCGTCGGCCGCGTCGTGCCCGCTGATCGCGGGGAGCGCGCCGTCGCAATTCTTGAAGATCTGGGCGAGCGTGCGCTGGGCGAGGTTGCCGAAGCTGTTGGCGAGATCGGCATTGGCGCGCGTGACGATCGCCTCGTCGCTGAACGTGCCGTCGTTCCCGAAGCTGACGTCGCGGAGCAGGAAATAGCGCAGCGCATCGACGCCGTAGAGCTCGGCGAGCTGCATCGGATCGACGACGTTGCCGACCGACTTCGACATTTTCTCCCCGCGATTGAGCAGGAAGCCGTGCCCGAAGACCTGTTTCGGCAGCGGCAGCCCCACCGACATCAGGAAAGCGGGCCAATAGACGGCGTGGAAGCGGACGATGTCCTTGCCGATCAGGTGCAGATCGGCCGGCCAATAGCGCGCGAAGCGCTCGGCATCGTCGGGATAGCCCGCGCCGGTGATGTAGTTGGTCAGCGCGTCGACCCAGACATACATGACGTGATCGGGCGACCCGGGCACCGGCACGCCCCAATCGAAGCTGGTTCGGCTGACCGACAAGTCTACCAGCCCGCCCTCTACGAAGCGGAGGATCTCGTTGCGGCGCGATTCGGGGCGGATGAAGTTCGGGTTGGCGGCGTAGTGATCGAGCAAAGGCTGCTGGTATTTCGACAGCTTGAAGAACCAGGTCTCCTCCGCGGTCCATTCGACCGGGGTGCCCTGGGGAGAGAGCTTCTGCCCCCCTTCCCCCTCGACCAGCTCCTTTTCCTCGTAAAACGCCTCGTCGCGGACCGAATACCAGCCCTCGTAGCGATCGAGGTACAAGTCGCCGGCATCGGCCATCGCCTGCCAGATCGCCTGGCTGGCCTCGTAGTGCCGCGGCTCCGAGGTGCGGATGAAGCGATCACACGAAATATCGAGCTTCTCCGCCATCTCGCTGAAATAGCCCGACATCTCGTCCGCCAGCTCGCGCGCGGTCATGTCGCGCGCACGCGCGGTCTGCACCATCTTGAGGCCGTGCTCGTCGGTGCCGGTCTGGAAGAACACGTCGCGCCCTTGCTGGCGCTGGAAGCGCGCGATCGCGTCGGCGGCGATCATCTCATAGGCATGGCCGATATGCGGGCGCCCGTTGGGATAGTGGATCGCGGTGGTGATGTAATAGGGTTCGGCCATGGCCGGCATCTAGGCGGTGCGGAGGCCAGCGGCAACGCCCGACACGTCTTCACGAATCGGAAGCAACGCGAGATAGTGCCGCAACCGTAACGTGCGGAGATCCCCGATGCGCCTGCTCGCTATCCCCCTGCTCCTGCTTCCCTGCCCCGCTTTCGCCCAGCACTCGCTAATGAACGACGAGGCGGTGAAGGCCTCGCTCGCGCCCGGCCAAGAGCTGGAGAGCCGCACCGACGGCGACCTGAACGGCGACGGCGAGCTCGACACGGTGCTCGTCGGGCGCAGCGAGGAGAAGCGCCAGCTCGAGGTATTCCTGACCGTCAAGGGCGAGTTCGACGTGGACTTCAGGAAGGTGGGCTCGCTGGAGCTCGATTCCTATCCGCTCGGGCCCGCCGAAGTGGTCATCGCCAAGGGCGTGCTCAGGATCACCGATCTGGTCGGCGGCACCACTGCAGTCAACACGATCTACCGCTACCGCCTCGCCCCCGGCGCGAGCCCCCGCATGCGGCTGATCGGGCTCGACGGCACGCTCTATAGCCGCACCTATGCGCACGACGGCGCCGAGTTCAGCTGGAACCTGCTCACCGGCGACTACATCACCCGCGACCTGCACCTCAACACCAAGGGCGGCGACGCGGCCTACGACAAGGTCACCGAGAAGAAGGTCAAGAAGGCGAGCAAGCCGCTCTTCATGGAGGATACGCCGAGCTCAGCCGAATTGCTCGGCTGGGGGGAATAGCTAGCGGTTCGCCAGCCGGGCGATGATCCCGCTCATCTCGAACACCGTCGCGCTCGCATCGAGCGACAGTCCCAACGCCGCGCCGGCAAGCTCGCGCGCCGCTGCATAGGCGTCTAGTGCCGTGCGCAGCGTCTCCCCCGAAAGAGTTCGGGCGCGCTCGGCGATGAAGCTCGGCGCGCGATCGAGAAACGCCTCGTAGCGCGGCTGCGCGGCCTTGGCGCCGAGCAGCTTGGCAAGGCGCGAGCGGATCGCGTTGGAAACATCGCCGGTCTCGGCGAGCGCAGCCATCTCGGTCTCCAGCGCTGCAAGATCGAGCCCCGCAAAGCCGAGCGCGCGGCCGGGCGACCCCTCGCCCGCGCGCACCAGCGCATCGACTTCGCTCGCGCTCGCCTGCGGCAACTCGGCGCGCAGGATCGACGCGACCTGCGCGTCCTCGAGCGCCTCGAAGCGCAGCAACCGACAGCGCGAACGAATCGTCGGCAGCAATCGCCCCGGCGCGTGGCTGACGAGCAGGAAGATCGTCCCTTGCGGTGGTTCCTCGAGGCTCTTGAGCAGGGCATTGGCGCCGGCGCGCTCGAGATCGTCGATCGAATCGATCACGATAACGCGGCGCGACGACAGCGACGGTTTGGTCGCGAACATCGCCTGCAGCCCGCGCACCTGCGCGATCGTTATCGAGCGCGCGAGCGCCTCGTCGGGCTTATCCGCGTCCTTGGGCAACCGGGCGAGCTCGCGATAATCGGGGTGCGCGCCGGCGCCGATCAGATGCGCGGTCTGCGAGCTTTCGGGCACGTCCCAGCCGGGGGCGAGCGAATCGCGCCCCGCTGCCTCGGCGAGCATCCGCGTCGCCGCCTGTCGCGCGAAGCTTCCCTTCCCCACCCCCTCGGGCCCGGCGATCAGCCAGGCATGGTGCAGCGCGCCGCTCGCCATCGCGGCGGCCAGCGCCTCACGGGCGGATTCGTTGCCGAGATGAGGCATCGGATTCCTCTAGCAATCCTCCCCCGCCAGGGGGAGGTGTCGCGCAGCGACGGAGGGGGAGGACGGCGCCCAACTATCCGCGGTGCTTCCTCGCCCACCCACCGCCCG
>JAEWCK010000098.1 GCA_023390675.1 Pseudomonadota bacterium | reverse complement strand
CCGCTATGGCGTCGCGCCGAGCCCGACAACGACCCCATCCTCGCCGCGCTGCTCGCCGACGATATCGCCGCTTGGGTCCGCCAATGCGAAGGCTGATTGCCTTCCGCTGCACCGGCGACACCCTGCTCGGCACCCTCGACGGCGCGCCGGGCCGCACCGGGCTCCTTATCGTCTCGGGCGGCAACGAAATCCGCATCGGCGCGCATCGCGGCATGGCGCTGCTCGCGCAGCGTATCGCCGAAGCAGGCCACCCCGTCTTTCGCTTCGATCGTCGCGGCATCGGCGATTCGACCGGAGAGAACCGCGGGTTCGAAAGCAGCGCCGAGGACATCGCCGCCGCCGCCGCGGCCTTTCGTGCCGAGGCGGGCGTCGAGCGGATCGTCGGCTATGGCAATTGCGACGCCGCGACCGCGCTCGCCTTCTTCCACGCGCAGGCCGGCATCGACGCGCTCGTCCTCGCCAATCCATGGGCGATCGAGCCGACCGACGATCTCCCCCCCGCGGCCGCCATCCGCGCGCGCTATGCCGCCAAGCTGCGCGATCCCCGCGAATGGCTGAGACTTATCCGCGGTGGAGTCGATATTCGAAAATTACTCAAAGGGTTGTCGAAGATTTCGACGACAAAACCTGAACTATCAAACCTCGCCACCCGCCTGGCCGCCGCGCTGGCCGACACGCAAATCCCGGCGACGATCCTTCTCGCCAGCGGCGACAACACTGCGATCGCCTTCGCGGATGCGGTCGACACGACCGGCATCGGCGCACAGGTCGAAAGGCTGGACAGCGCCAGCCACAGCTTCGCCTCGCAACCCGACAGGGACTGGCTGTTCGAGCGGGTGCTCCAGGCGCTCTAAACTCCCTCCCTGAAAGGGAGGGGCTGGGGGTGGGTAGGGACGTGGCGGTACTGAAAATGCCCACCCGGCGGAAGCCGTATCGCGCGCCCGGACCCACCCCTAACTCCTCCCTTTCAGGGAGGGGAATCAACTTACGGCGCTTGCAATGTAGGATTTCGCCTGCTTGGCTCAGCCGATCGGCAGCCGCCATCGCTCTTTGAAATCGTTCGACGAGGAGCCCATGGCCAGTGGGAACATTGGGAACATTCGCGGGCGGCCAGGGGCCGTCAGGGTCCGAATCACGCCCTTCCGCGCCGAATCACTCCGCCGCGATGTGTGTCACCGTCTCGAAATCGGCCTCGGCGAGGAAGCGCTCGGCGTCGAGCGCCGCCATGCAGCCGGTGCCGGCCGCGGTCACTGCCTGGCGGTAGTGCTTGTCCATCACGTCGCCGCACGCGAACACGCCCGGCACGTTGGTCCGGGTCGTGCCTTTCTCGACGACGATATAGCCGTCCGAATCGAGCTCGATATGCCCGCGGAACAGCTCGGTCGCCGGATGGTGACCGATCGCGACGAAGCCCCCGTCCACGTCGATCGTGCTCAGCTCGTCGGTCACCGTGTCCTTGAGCTCGATACCCACGAGCCCCGTGGTCCCGCCGCCGTCGATGAAGCGCACCACCGCCTTGTTCCACAAGACGCTGATCCGCTCGTTGGCGAACAGCCGCTGCTGGAGGATCTTCTCGGCGCGGAACGAGTCGCGGCGATGGATGATCGTCACGTCGTGGCTGTGGTTGGTGAGGTAGAGCGCCTCCTCCACCGCGGTGTTGCCGCCGCCGATCACCGCCACCTTCTTGCCGCGGAAGAAGAAGCCGTCGCAGGTCGCGCAGGCGCTCACGCCCTTGCCCTGGAGCAGCCGTTCCGAATCGAGCCCCAGCCACTTGGCCTGCGCGCCGGTGGCGATCACCAGCACATCGCCCAGATAGACGGTGCCGCCGTCGCCGACCATGCGGAACGGGCGCTGCGAGACGTCGACCTCGACGATCGTGTCCCACATCATCTGCGCGCCGACATGCTCGGCCTGCGCCTGCATCTCCTGCATCAGCCACGGGCCCTGGATCACGTCGCGGAAGCCGGGATAGTTCTCCACGTCGGTGGTCGTCATCAGCTGCCCGCCGGGCTGGATGCCCTGGACGACGATCGGGGCAAGCCCGGCGCGCGCGCCGTAAATGGCGGCCGAGAGGCCCGCGGGGCCCGAGCCGAGGATCAGCATGCGCGTCGAATGGGTGGCAGTCATCATTGCTTCCGAATTGCAGGATTCGCCCATCTAGGGGGTGGGCCGCTCGACAGGCAACATGGGTAGTGTCCACAGCGCGGCAATGGCTGTGGACAACAGCAAAGCTGCGCCGGCCCGAAGTCGCGCTTAGCCGCGCCCGGCCAACTCGACCGATCCGATGCTGATGACGTTGCCGCCCGGCGGTCCGTTCGCGTCGATCCGCACGAAGGCGACGCCGAGCCGGTCGAGCGCGCGGCCCGGGGCGATCCGGCGGATCACGTCGCCCACCGGCAAGCTCAGCCGCACACTGCCGTCGTACGACATGTGCATCGCCGCGGCGATCTGGAACGGGCCGATCGTCCCGAGCAGGCAATCATCGCTCCGCGTCCGCCCGCCATCGTCGTCCGGGTCGAGATAGAGCTTGTAGAAATAGCCGCCGTCCGCGCCCGACGAAGTCAGCGACACTGCGTCGAGCACGATCACGATGTCGTCGGGCAGCGTCGCCTCGGTCGCGATCGGCACGTCGCCGCGGTTCGCAAGGGGCATGTACGCCATGTAATCCTCACCGCCGAGCCAGAGCCCGCGATAGGGGATCGGCGCAGGCGCCGCCGGGGCAGGCGCCATCGCCATCGGCGGCGCGGCCTCTACCGGGGGAGGCGGCGGTGGCGGAGCCGCGGTCGGAGCGCCCCGCGCCGGGGCGCCGACATTGGGCGCGCGCACCCGCATTCCGGTTCCCACCATGTCCTCTGGAGCCGGCAACCGGATATTGTCGTAACGATAGCCCAGCCCCTCGCCGCTCAGCGCCTTGCTGCGCGGCAACGAGAGCGCATCGGCATAGTCGAGCTGCCCGCTCCAATAGGAGGAGTCCGCCTGCGGCATCGCGCGCCCTTCCCCGGCCGCCGCCCAAGCGGTCCAGAGCCGGTCGATATTGGCGTGGTGGATCCAGAAGACCACGTCGCGCGGCGAAAGCATCGTCGCCATCCGCCCGCCGACAAGATTGTGGATATTGTTGTGGAAAGCCTCGACCTTGGCTTCGAAGCAATCCGAGCTTTCGCCGCGTGCGAAGCCCTTCACGTCCTTGGCGAACGCGGCATAGCCCAGCGCCTCGCCTACGCTCGATCCATGCCGTGCCTCGAACAGCGGGTTGGTCGCCGAATTGCCTGCGGTCAGCTCCGGCGGAATCTGCGGATCGGCGAAATAGTCCCAATAGGGCACCCTGAGCGTGCTCGATCCCGAGACCTTGCGCAGTCGCTCTTCGAACAGGTGCAGGAACCCGCGGTGCCAGGCGAGGAAATAGGGCGCGCCATGCGGGCAATGGTGCATATGGACGTCGCCCCAGAAAGCCCAGCTGTCCGGGCTGGTGGCGTCCGGTTTGGCCTTCATCCGCCGCACTGCCTCGACGAAGCGCGAATAGTCGCGGCCGCGGCGGAACTTGCCCCAGGGCTCGCGCTCCTGGATTCCGGGCTCGAGCGAAAGCGCAAGCGCCGGGCTCGCCCCGATCGCTGCCAGCAAGCAGATGATCTCGCGCCGCGTACGCATGTTTCGCTCCCCCGATTCGTAGCCCACATCATGCCAGCGATTGTTTCGTACGCGAGTCGGCAAATTAACCACGCAAAGCCGCCGATTCGCGCGATTGGTGCTTTCCGTAGCGTCGCGTCGCCGGATTCGGACGCATCGGACCTCGCGGTCCCGAAAAGGGGCGAAAAATTATAGTCCATCGATTCCAGAGGCATCGCCTCCAAAACCTCAGATGAGAGCGCCGGGACCTATACTCAAAATGGCGCTTGCTCTTGTTCGCATCTTCGCAATGAGTGAAGTTTGTCCCGAAGTGCCGGGCGGGCGAATAATCGGCGTCTTCCAATGACTTGGTACGGTCGATCCGTTTCTGCGGGCAGAGACTTCCCGCAGGATGCGTCGGGGGAGCGCCAATGGCCTTTCGGGTGTCGCGTGCGAGTGCTTTGGGGGCGTCCGGGCTGATCGCCGCCGCGTTGCTTTCCACTCCCGCCGCCGGGCAGGTGCTGCCCTCTCGCGAAGAGATGAACCCGGTTCGCACCGCCCCGCTCCCCGCCGCGCCGCGCGGCGAACTGTTCCGCCAGATGGAAGCCGGCCCGTGCGGCTTCGCGGACAGCCCGCTCAAGGTGACACTCACCTCGGTCCAGTTCCGCGGCGCGAACACCGCGAAGCTCGCATTGCCGGGCGAGGAACTGGCGCTCGCTTACGCCGATCTGCTCAACCGCGAGCTGCCCATCCGCACCGTCTGCGAAATCCGCGACCGCGCCGCCGCACTCTACCTCCGCGAAGGCGTGCTCGCGAGCTTGAACATCCCCGAGCAACGCATCTCGGGCGGCAAGCTGATCCTCGAAGTTACCGAGGCGAGGATTGCCTCGGTGAGCTACACGGGCAACGCCGGTCCCGCGCAACGCCAGGTCGCACGCTATCTCGACAAATTGAAGGGCATGACGCCGCTCGATCTCGACATAGCGCAGCGTTACCTGCTGTTGGCATCGGACGTCCCCGGGGTGCGCGTTCAGGCGACGCTCAAGCCCACCGCGGAGGGCAAGGGCTCGGTCGATCTCGCGATCGCGGTCGAGCGCTCGCCGGTCACCAGCGTGTTCAGCGCCAACGACTATGGATCGGAGACGATCGGCCGCCCGCTCGGCACGGCGCGGGTCGACTATAACAGCTTCACCGGCCTCGGCGAGCGCACGTCGATCGTCGGCTACGGCACGCTCGACAGCGACGAGCAACGCGTGATCCAGGTCGTCGAGCGGATCAACATTGGCGGCGAAGGCGCGGCGTTCGAGGTGTCGGGCGCCTTCGCGCGAACGAAGCCCGGCGGCACGCTCAAGCCGCTCGCGCTGCTCGGCAAGTCGTTCGCGGGCAATGCCCGGCTTTCCTATCCGCTGCTGCGTCACCGCCGCTACAATCTGACCGCGTCGGGCGGGCTCGAATGGATCGACCAGAAGGTCGAGTTCGGCGGCGGGATCGCGACGCTCACCGAAGACAAATTGCGCATATTCTATGCGCGGCTCGACGCGCATTGGGCGCCGCGCGAGTTCGCCTCGCATTCGTTGGCGGTCACCGGATCGCTCGAACTCCGCAAGGGGATCGATGGGCTCGGGGCCAGCCCTTACGGATCGTTCACTGCGTCGCGCTTCCTCGGCCGTCCCGATGCGACAGTGTTGCGCGCCGACATGGCGATTGGAGGCGTGATTGGCGGCCCGCTGGTCGGCACCATCTCGACGAGCTGGCAGGGCACCGACGTGCCCCTTCTTTCCTACGAGGAATTCTCGGTGGGCAATCTGTCGGTCGGGCGCGGTTATGATCCGTCCTTCGCCTCGGGCGACCGCGCGCTCACCAGCTCGATCGAGCTGACCACGATCCCGATCCCGCTGGGCAAGCGCGCCGCGTTCCGGCCTTATGGCTTTTTCGAAGGCGTGCGGCTGACCAACACCGGGCCGGGCGCCGACCAGGTGACGCTGCGCTCGGCCGGGCTCGGCGCGCGCGCGCAGCTCGGACCGCTCGCGATCGACGCAGCCTGGGCCAGGCCGCTCGATCGGCTCGCCCCCAATCTTCCCAAGCCGCCGCAACGTTTCCTGCTGAGCGTCTCCGCGTCCGTCTTCTGAGGAAAACCGCCATGCACGCACCCCGCCGCAGCCGCCTCCTCACCACTTCGGCGCTGGGCGTGCTCGCTTACGCCGTCGTATCGGCCGCGCCGGCGCACGCGCAGCTCACCAACACCGGCAGCACGAGCAGCGGCGCTGCGCCGACGATCAACACGGCCGGAGCGACCACGACGGTGACCACCGGCGGCGCGCGCACGGTGATGGACTGGAGCCAGTTCGACATCGCGAGCGGCGACACCGTCAACTTCGTCTTCAATGCCAATTCGGACATCGTGCTCAATCGCGTCGCCGGCGCGGCGAGCACGATCGACGGCAATCTCAACGGCTGCGTCGCCGCCTGCCCGACCTATGGCGGCAATATCTGGATCTCCAACCAGAACGGCGTGATCTTCGGCGGCAATGCGCGCGTGAACACCGGCGGTCTTCTCGCCACCACGGCAACCGTTGATCGCGCCACCGACGCCAGTTCGGGCGGCTTCCTCGATCCGACGGCCGACATCTTCGACTTTTCGGGCGCCGCGGACGGCAGCAGCGTCAGCCTGCAGAGCGGGGCGCAATTGACCGCCAATCGCGGCACGCTCGCGCTGATCGCTCCGGTGG
>JAEWCK010000085.1 GCA_023390675.1 Pseudomonadota bacterium | reverse complement strand
GAGCGCGGCGGGGACGCTCAGCGACCCGCCGGCGGCGAGGACGCGGCCGCGCTTGTTCTTATCGGTCTCGCCATCGGGCTGCGGAAGCGGGTGGGCCCCGAGCCACGCGTTGTCCAGCGGAGTCATCCGCGCGCGGCGACCATCGCATCGGGCGCGCTGGTCACTTCGGCGACGGGATCCTGCTCGACAGGCGCCGTGACGTTGTAGCGGACGAGCGTGAGGCAGCCGTCCTTCCCCGCGCCGGGATCGAGGACATATTCGGTGACCGAGCAATTGGCGACGTCGCCTTGTCTGTCGATGCCAAGGATCTCGGCCTCGCTCAGATTCTCGATCACGTAGCGCAGGCAAAGCACCACGACCTGGTGCGCGACGATCATGACCTCGCGGCCGCCATAATGGAGAGAGACCGTGTCCATCAGCGAGCGGAGGCGGAAGATGACGTCGCACCAGCTCTCGCCGCCGGGCGGGCGGTGATAGAATTTGCCGAGCAGGGTGCGGAACGCCGCCTGTTCGGGCTCCAATGCGCGAACCCCCGCGGTGGTGAGCCCGTCGAGGATGCCGAACTCCTTCTCGCGCAGGCGCTCGTCGACGCAGATCGGCTCGTCCGGCGCGGCGCCGCCGGCGTCGCGGAAGCGCTTCGCGGTCTGCTGCGCGCGGAGGTACGGGCTGGCGAGGATGACTTCGGGGACGCCGTTGCCCTGACCCTGGGCGAACCAGCGGCCGAGCGCGTCGGCCTGGGCCTCGCCGAGTTCGGACAACGGCACATCGACGTCGCGGATATCGAGCGCGATGCGGTGCGCGCCTTCGGCATGCGCCTGGTCGCGCGCGACATTGCCGGCGCTCTGGCCGTGGCGGACGAGCCACAGGCGCGCGGGCCAGCGGGGGGCGCTCACGCGCCGGCTTGCGTGAGCCGGTCGAGTTGTTCCGGGGTCAGCTTCACGTTCCAACAACCCAGCAGGTCGTCCAGCTGTTCCACGCTGGTGGCGCTGGCGATCGGCGCGACGATTCCTGGCTGGGCGGCGAGCCAGGCGAGCGCGATCTGCGCGAGGCTCGCGCCGGTCTCGGCGGCGACCTGGTCCATCGCGTCGAGTGCCGCCTTGCCCTTGCCTTCAAGCAGCGCCTCCATCCGCCCGCCGCGAACCGACTGGCCGAGATCGTCCTTGCTGCGATACTTGCCGGTGAGGAAGCCCGAGGCGAGGCCGTAATAAGGCAGCACGCCGATATTGTACTGGACGCACAGGTCCTGCAGCTCGCCTTCGAACTTGTGGCGGCTGACGAGATTGTATTCGGGCTGAAGCACGCGGTAGTGCGGCAGGCCCTCGCGCGTCGCCACGTCGAGCGCGGACTTGAGGCGCGCCGCGTGGAAGTTGGAGGCGCCCAATGCGCGCACCTTGCCCGCCTGGATGAGCTTGTCGAACGCGGCGAGGACTTCCTCCTGCGGTACCGCCTCGTCGTCCTGGTGCGCGTAATATAGGTCGATCGTCTCGACGCCGAGGCGCTTGAGGCTCGCGTCGCAGGCGGCGGCGATGCGCGCGGGGGCGAGCCTGGTGCCGCCTTCGCCGTCGAGCATGCCGACCTTGGTGGCGACCTGGAGCTTCTTGCCCGAGGCCTTGAGCCATTCGCCGATCAGCGCCTCGGATTCGCCGCCCCGATGGCCGGGAACCCAGGCCGAATAGACGTCGGCAGTGTCGACCATCGTGCCGCCGGCATCGGCGAAGCGATCAAGCACCGCGAAGCTGGTCGCCTTGTCCGCAGTCCAGCCGAAGACGTTACCGCCGAGCACGAGCGGCGGCGTCTTCAGGCCGCTCGCGCCGAGATCGCGGGCTTGCGTCATTGGGCGTTCCCCAGAGTGGCGTTGACGTCGGTGTCGGCGGCGGCCTGATCGAGCTGGCGCGCCTCGCTGCGGCTCAACCCGCCATTGTCGGCGTCGTTCCCGCCGCAACCGGCGAGCGCGAGGAGGAGGAGCAGCGGGAGAGTGCGCATCAGTCGGTGATCTCGTTGCTGTTCTCGTCGCCCGAGTCCTCGCCCGCGGGGACGGCCTGGTCGTAATTGCTCTCGGCGGCTTCGAAGGCCGAATTCTCGGCGGCGTTCACGTCGCTGACCGCCTCGCCCATCGTATTGCTGTCGCCAGCGACCTGCTCATTGGCTTCGGCGGCTTCGTTCTTCGCCTTGTTGTTGCAGGCGGAAAGGGCGAGGAGGGCGATCGCGGGGAGGAGCAGCTTGCGCATGGAGTAGAGCCTCTTGTTTACACTCGCGATGGGCTAAACAGCGGCGCGGGTGGAGGCAACTGCGTTGACCTGATATAAAGATATCTTTATATCTATATCCCACGATGAATCAGGCTCTCGCCATCTTCCGTGCCCTCGCGGATTCGACCCGGCTGCGCATCCTCGCGCTGCTCCGCTCGATGGAGCTGTCGGTGGGCGAGCTGGCGCAGGTGCTGGGGCAGAGCCAGCCGCGCGTCTCGCGCCATGTGAAGATCCTGTGCGACGCCGGGCTCGCCGAGCGGCGCAAGGAAGGGAGCTGGGTGTTCGTGGCGCTGGGCGCGGCGGACAAGGTCGAGCCGATGCTCGAAGCGCTGGACCGGTGGAACGGCAGCGATCACTGGGCGGTGGCGGACGAAGCGCGGCTGGCGGCGGTGCGCGCCGACCGGGCGAGCGCCGCGAACGAATGGTTCGAGGCGCATGCGGGCGTTTGGGACGCGATCCGCTCGCTCCATGTCGCCGACAGCGAAGTCGAGGCGGCGATGGCGCGCGCGCTGGGCGATACGCCGCTCGGGCATCTGATCGACATCGGCACCGGCACCGGGCGGATGCTCGAATTGTTCGCGCCCCAGGCGAGCCAGGCGCTGGGCATCGACCGGTCGAGCGAGATGCTGCGGCTGGCGCGCGCCAAGCTTTCCGAGCGCGGGCTGGCAAACGCCGAGCTCCGCCAGGCCGATCTCTATGCGCTGCCGCTGCAGGACGGCGGGGCGGACACGGCGATCCTCCACCATGTGCTCCATTTCGCGCAGCAGCCGGGCGCGGCGATCGGCGAGGCGGCGCGCGTGCTGGGTCCCGGCGGGCGGCTGCTGATCGCCGACTTCGCGCCGCACGACCGCGAGGATCTGCGCACGCGCGACGCGCATACGCGGCTGGGCTTTTCGGACGACCAGGTGCTCGGCTGGTTCGCCGCGCACGGGCTCGCCCCGGTCAAGGTCGAGACGCTCGAGGGCGGCGAGCTGACGGTCAAATTGTGGCTCGGCCGGAAGGCGGGCGAAACTATCGAGAAAGTGAAGGCGGCATGAGCAACGTGGATCCTCTCAGCGGGCCGCTGTTCGCCGATGTCGCGGGCGATGTGGACGTGAGCTTCGAATTCTTCCCGCCCAAGACGGAGAAGATGGAAGAGACCTTGTGGGAGTCGATCGAGACGCTGAGCCCGCTGGGGCCGCGCTTCGTCTCGGTAACCTATGGCGCGGGCGGGACGACGCGCGAGCGGACGCACAATACGGTGGCGCGGATCGCGCGCGAGACGGGCATCCCGGCGGCGGCGCATCTGACATGCGTCGAGGCGACGCGCGAGGAGATCGATCAGGTCGCGCGGGAATATTGGGCGGCGGGGGTTCGGCACATCGTCGCGCTGCGCGGCGATCCGCCGACGGCGGGCGCGAAATATGCGACGCATCCGGGCGGATACGAGAACGCGGCCGATCTGGTCGCGGGCCTCAGGAAGCTGCATCCGTTCGAGATTTCGGTCGCGGCCTATCCCGAATGCCATCCGGATTCGCCGAGCCCGGCGGCGGACATCGAGAATCTCAAGCGCAAGATGGACGCGGGCGCGAACCGCGCGATCACGCAGTTCTTCTTCGAGCCCGACACCTTCTTCCGCTTCCGCGACGACGCCGCGAAGGCGGGGATCGACGCCGAGATCGTGCCGGGGATCATGCCGGTGATGAGCTTCGCCGCGGTCCAGCGAATGTCGGCGATGTGCGGCACCGAAGTGCCGGCGTGGATGGAGCGGCTGTTCGAGGGATTGGACGACCGGCCCGCGGCGCGGCAGCTGGTCGCGGCGACGCTGGCGGCGGAATTGTGCCGGAAGCTCTATGCAGGGGGCGTGCGGCAGTTTCACTTCTACACGCTCAACCGGGCGGAGCTGAGCTATGCGATCTGCCATTTGCTGGGGGTTCGGCCGAAGGTTGGGGCGTAACCAATCCCCCTCTCGCTTTCGCGGGAGGGGCCAGGGGAGGGCACTTCTTCCCCGAAGTCAGACAGGCCCTCCCCCGACC
>JAEWCK010000033.1 GCA_023390675.1 Pseudomonadota bacterium | reverse complement strand
CACAGACGAAGGGCTTGCCCGGCGTGACGCGGAGGATGACGAAATAGTTGTCGGCGTCCTCGCGGACCTCGGCGATCATCGCGGGATCGACGATCAGGCCGATGCCCATCGCGCCCTTGTCGGGGTCCTCGGGGGTCCAGAAGGCGAAGCGGCCGTGTTCGCGGTCGGGCGTCCAGGCGCCGAGGGTCTGGATTGCGGTCGGGCGCTTCTGGATGCCGATGCCGACGAGCATCGGTCCGGGCTTGTCCGACGAGATCGTCGAGACCATGCGGGTGAAGTTGGTGCCGAGCGGCAGCGTGAAGCGGCGCGTCTCCCAGGCCTTGCGATCGACGCCTACGGGCCAGGGGGCGTAATCAACCTGGAAATCGGCGACGTCGGGGCCGTCCTTGAGGATGCGGTATTTCGCCCAGTTGCGCGAGACCCAGAGCTTGTTCTCGGCCCAGATGCCGAGGCCGCCCGCGCCGCGGAAGGTGTTGACGTTGTAGAAGTCGATTCCCTCGCCGTGATAATCGTGCTGCTTGCCGGTGCGCAGCTGGCGCTCCATGAACGGCCAGACGACGTTCTTGCCCCAGGCATCGATGCCCGAGCTGGACGGCGGCTCCTCGGCCTCGAGCGCCGGGCCATAGATGCGGTGCGCGGTGCGGTCGTTCTCCCAGAGGATGTCGTCGAAGCGATAGGGCGCGTACTTCACGCTCGCGCGCGCCGACTTGTCGGCCGGCGGCGCGAGCGGGAGCGTGATCTTCGGCATCGCCGGCGCGGTATCCGCGGCCTGGCCCCTCACTGCGGGGTCGTAGCCGAGATCGAGCATCGCCTGGCGCTCGGCCATCGAGCGTTCCCAGAAAGCGAGCTGATCGGGGGTGGCGTTTTCGGGGCGCGGGCGAAGCGCGATCGCGACGCGCACCGGCCCCGGCGGATCGGGCTGCGGCTCGGCGAGGGGGAGCGCGCTGACCGGCTTGGCGAGGTTCATCACTTCGAGCCCGGCGAGGAGGAAGCCGCCGGTGCCGTAGAGCGCGTGGTCGGTGGCGCGCGAAGGCTCGGGCTGGTCGCCGGCGCGCTGGGCGTAGCCGAGCAGGCCGTCGGGCTGTATCGCCGCGGCGAGACCCGCCCACGCCTTGAGCGCGCGGGGGAGGTATGTCGCGCGGTCGAGCAGGCCGTGGTTGATCCCCCACGCCATCGCATAGGCGTAGAAGGCCGAGCCGCTCGATTCGGGGCCGGGCGGGTCGGCGGGATCGAGCAGGCTGGTGGTCCAGAGGCCGTCGGCGCGCTGGAGCTTCGCGATGCTCGCCATCATCGTCTGGAAGACCGAGACGTAGCGCGCGCGGCTGGGGAAATTCGCGGGCATCGTCTCGAGCAGGCGGGCGAGACCGGCGACGACCCAGCCGTTGCCGCGGCCCCAGAAGACCGGCCGGCCGTTCCTCGTCTTGCGCGTCCTGAAGCGCTCGTCGCGGAAGAACAGGCCGTGCTCCCGCGACCAGAGCCGGTCGTATGTCCGCCACCACTGCACGTCCATCGCCTGGAGATAGCTGTGGTCGCGCGTCTGCGCGGCCATCCGCGCGAAGACCGGCGGGGCCATGAACAAGGCGTCGCACCACCACCAGACGAGCTTGCCCGGCGCGGGCTCGATCTGGAGATGCGGGAGATTGTAGTCGAGCCGCTGGCGCAAGGGGGCGATCTCGCCGGGCTCGCCGCTGTGCGCGTAAAGCTCCTGATAGACCGCGCCGATCGCGATATTGTCGGCGTCGAGCATGTTGCGCGGCGACCATGCGCCCATCAGACCGAAATTATAGTGCTCGGCGACCTGGCGCAGATACGCGCGCGCGCCGGTCTCGTCCGAGACGCGCGCGAGCTTGCCGAGCCCGATCAGGAAGGTGGCGGCGATCCAGTTGGACGAGAGAGCGCGCGCCGGGCCGCGCTGGGGCACATAGAGCGGCGTATCCTCGAGCACCGCCATCTGCGCGGCGGCGGTGCGGTTGAGCAGCGCGAGGACCTGCGCAGGCTCGGGGACCGTCGTGGCCGCGCCGACCGTCTGCGCGGTCGCGGCCACCGGCGCGGCAGCCGCGGCGAGGAGCAGGATCGCGAAACGCTTCATGGCTGCACCTTCATCGTCACGCTCGCCGGCTTGAGGCCGGGTGCGGTCGCGCGGATGCGGACCGTGCCGGCACTCTCGCCGCGGATCATTGCCAGCGCATGGCCCGCATTCACCGGGCGCTCGGCCTCGCCGAACATCGTGTGCTCGACCGGGCTGCCATTGTCATAGGCGGCGAGCGTGGCGGGGCCTTCGACGGCGATGCGGACGCGATCACTGGCGGTGGGCACGACCACGCCGCGCGCATCGACCACCTCGACGCGGACGAAGCCGATCGCATCGAAGCCGGTGCCGACCGAGGGACTCTCGGCGATCAGGCGGATCGCGGCCGGCACGCCGGCGGTGCGCAGCTCGTCGGTCGCGACGGTCTTGCCCGCGGCATCGCGCGCCACCGCGCGGAGGCTGCCGGGCGCGAAGTCGACGTCCCAGCGGCGCGCGCTGTCATCGGCGTTGCGCGGTTTGGCGCCCAGCGACTTGCCGTTGAGGAAGAGCTCGACGCTCGCGGCATTGCTGTAGACCTCGACCTTCTCGGGATGCGCCGCACGGTTCTCGGGCGACCAGTCCATCAGCGCGCCCGGACCGCGCGGCTGGGGCATGGCGACGCCGACCATCGTCGGCAGCGCGCTGGTATCGACCTGCTCGTTGATCCGCCGCGCGATCCTGACGACGGGCGTCTCGGCCCACCAGCTCGCGCGCTCCCAGCCGCCGGGCTTGACGAAATCGGTGCGGTCGACGAGCCCCGAAGGATTGCCGATCACCGGCCAGCCGGCGCGATCGGCTTCGCCGAGATAATCGGCGCCGGTCCACAGGAACATGCCGGCATAAGCGGGGTCGTCGCGGACGACGAGCCACGAGTCGCGATTCTTGCTGTTCTCCGTGCCGACGATCTTGCGGCTCGGCTTGTCGGCATGCGCCTTGGCAAGTTCCTTCTCGCGGTAATTCTGGCCGACCACGTCGAGCATGTCGGCAAGGCCGTTCTGATAGTCGCCGGTGGTGTTGGGGCGGAACAGCGCCATCGTGACGGGGCGCGTCGGGTCCTCTTCGTGGAAGATCTTCACCAGCCGATCGACGATCGCCTTGGCGACGAGCGGATAGGGCGTGTCGTGGATCTCGTTGCCGATCGACCAGATCACCACGCTCGGATGGTTGCGATCGCGCCTCGCGAAATCGCGCGCGTCGAGCGAGGACCAGTCAGTGAAGAACAGGTGATAGTCGTTGGGGTTCTTGGCGACGGTCCACATGTCGAACGCCTCGTCCATCACGATCAGCCCGAGCCGGTCGCAAAGATCGAGGAATTCGGGCGAGAAGGGATGGTGCGCGGTGCGGATCGCATTGACGCCGAGCGCCTTGAGGCCGCGCAGCCGGCGCTCGTACATTGCGAGCGGGACGGCCATGCCGAACGCGCCGCCATCGGCGTGGATCGCGACGCCTTTCAATTTGAAGTTGCGGCCGTTGAGCCAGAAGCCGCTGTCCGCCTCGAAGCGCGCATCGCGGATGCCGAAGGTCTCGGTCTGGCGATCGAGGACTTCGCCGTCGTCGGCGAGGAGCGTGACTTCGGCGCGGTAAAGCGCGGGGTCGCCAGTGTCCCAGAGATGCGGATCGGGGACGTGGAGCTGCGCGGCCAGTTCGGTAGTGCGCGTGGCATCGAGCGGCGACCGGCTGCTTTCGCCGTGGGCGACGGTCTTGCCGTCGGGGGCGATGATCGCGACCGCGATCTTCCCTGCGCCGTCCCGGTGGCCAAGGTTGCGGACGCTGGCGCTGATCGCGATTTCGGCGCCTTCGCGGCGGCTGGTCAGCTTGGGGCGGACCGCGACGCCCCATTGATCGAACTGGATGTCGCCGCCGACCGCCATGCGGACGTGGCGATAGACTCCGCCGCCGGCATACCAGCGCGAGGCGGGCTGGTGCGAGGTGTCGGCGCGGACGGCGAGGACGTTGTCGCCGTCCTTGAGGAAGGGCGTCAGCTCGTAGCGGAAGCTCGAATAGCCGTTGGGGCGGTGGCCGACATGGCTGCCGTTGATCCACACCCCCGAGCGCTCCATCACGCCGTCGAACTCGACGAAGACGCGCTTGCCCCTGGCGTTCCGGGGCAGGGTGAAGTGCTTGCGGTACCAGGCGACCCCGGTGGGGAGCCAGCCGCCCGAGCCTGTCGCTTTCGCCTTCCGGTCGAACGGGCCGGCGATTTCCCAGTCATAGGGGACGTCGACCTGCTTCCAGCCTTTGTCGTCGAAGCCGGGAGCCATCGCGTCGGCGCTGTCGCCGATCCAGACGCGCCAATCCTGGTCGAGCGAGGTGCGCTCGACTGGCTGGGCGATGGCCGGGGCGGCGGCGAGGAGCGCGAGCGCGGCGAGCAGCGCCCTCACTTCGCCTTCGCCACTTCGACGGCGTAGACATGGTTCGCGCCTTCGAAATTGGCGCGGAACACGACCCATTTGCCGTCGGGCGTGAAGGTCATGTTGGGCTCGAGCCGATAGTCCTGCTTGCGCATGTCGACGAGCTTCTCGGTATCGAAGGTGCCCGGGACGATCAGCGCGTCGGCATTGCCGGCATGGATGCCGGCGACGTCGGGGATGTCGCGCGGCGTGAAGAGATAGAGGTATTTGCCGTCGGGGGCGTGCGCGACCATCTCCGGATCGCCGCCGTCGCCCGAGAAGAACCTGCCGTCGGGCGACTGGTTGAAATGCACCGACCATTGATCGCGCTCGAGATGGTACCAGCGGCGCCTGGCCGTAGCGAGTTCGTAGCCGGCGACCCAGAAGACCTGCCCGCGCGGGGTCTGGAGATCGTACCAGATCGTCTTGCCGTCGGGCGAGAAGAACTCGTGGCCGGCGATCTCCATGTTCATCGTGCGCTTGTGGATCAGCGTCTTGCCGGTGCCGTCGGCGCGGATCGTCCAGATGCGGTCGACCTTGTGCCACGGCCCTTCGTGGCAATACATGATCTGCTGCGGATCGGTGGGCGAGAACTGGATGTGATTGAGCCAGTCGGTGGAGGCGGTGACCACCCTGCGCGCGCCGGTCTTCACGTCGATCGTGAAGATCTCCATCGGAATTTTGGCCTCGAGCCGCTCGTTCAAGCGCACTTCCTTCGCATCGGCATAGGTCATCGGGCGCCCGTCGGGCCAGCTGGCGGCATATTGCGCCTGGCCGAAGCGGCTGTTGTCGGCGGGCTTCGCGCCGGGCTGGAGCGGGCGCTCGTCGGCGGACCATTGGCCGAGCAGCAGCGTCTCGTCGGCGTTGATCGATCCGATCGTGCCGCGATCGACCGTGGCGATCGTGCGGACCTTGCCGGTGTCGATGTCCGCCGCGAAGATCGTCGCCGGGCCGCCGCGGCTGCGCTGCTGATAGTAAGCGGTGCGCGTCTTGCGCCCGGTGAACAGCAGGAACAGGCCCTCGCCCTTGACCAAGGGCGTGACTTCCCAGCTCTTGAGATCGACCACCGAGATGCCGCCGGGAACCGAGATCACCATCTTGTCGCCCTGCGGCGTGTAGCTGTTCTGGTGGAAATAGAGGCTGGCGCTGCCCGCCTCGCGGCTGATCCGCACCACCTTGTGCCCGGTCAGCGGATCGACCCACGAGGCCGCCGGATCGGCGCTCGCCGCGCCCGTGAGCACCATCGCCGCGAGCGCGCACGCGCGCCCGATCAGCCGTCCCAGCCGCATCCCCTGTCTCCCGTTGCAACTTGATGTTGTCTCACATTGTATGATAGCAGCTCAGAATATGGAGTAAAGAGCAGGCCGAGCCTGCCGCCGGAGAGGAAACCGAATGGCCAGCAGCGCCCCCACGCCGTCCCTGCCCGCGCGCCGCCAGCCGCGCTGGTACAATTATTGGGGCTGGGGCTCGGGCGACATGCTGGGCGCGGGCGCGCAGGCGGTCGTCACCGGCTGGCTGTTCTACTTCTTCACCAATTTCTGCGACCTGTCGCCGACCGAGGCGGGGCTGATCCTCGGCCTGCCGCGGCTGCTCGAGGCGATCACCTGCCCGCTGATCGGCTATGTGTCGGACAATCTGCGCCACACCTGGATCGGCCGGCGCGTGGGCCGGCGCAAGATCTTCCTGATCGTCACCATCCCGCTGCTGCCCGCCTTCGCGCTGATCTTCGTCGCGGGCCACAGCTTCACCTATTACCTGCTGACCTTCGTCTTCTTCGAGTTCGTCTACACGATGTTCCTGATCCCGTGGGAGACGCTCGCCGCGGAGATGACCAACGACTACCGGCAAAAGGCGAAGTTCGCCGGCGCGCGGATGATCGTCGCGCAGAGCTCGGCGATCCTCGCCTCCTATCTGCCGACGCTGATCATCAACGCGCTCGGCGGCAAGGATTCGCCCAGCACCTTCCTGATCATGGCCGCGATTTTCGGCGCGATCTTCAGCCTGGTCGTGCTGCTGGTGGTGATCTTTACCTGGGAACGCCCCTATAGCGAGGCCGAGAAGCTGGTGCAGCCGGCGCCGTTCGACATGAAGGCCGCGGCGATGATCCCGGTCGTCATGTTCCGCGACCTGTTCTCGACGCTGCGCATCCGCGCCTTCCGCCAGCATCTGTCGATCTATCTGGGCGGCTATATCTCGCAGGACATCTTCAACACCGCCTTCCCGATCTTCGTCGTGACGGTGATGATGGGGGCGACCCTGATCATCTCGCAGCTGATGACGACGATGTACGTGGCGCAGCTGATCTCGGTGGTGGTCGCGATCAACATCGTGATCCGCACCGGGCCGGTGATCGCCTATCGCATCGCCGCGGGCTTCTTCGCCGCGGGGCTGCTGCTGTTCCTCGCCTTCTATTTCCTGCGGCCGGCGGGATTCGGCGCGCAGCTGAATGCGCTGGGCGGCGACGTGCTTTCGGCGCTTAACCCGGGCTCGCCGGCGTTCAGCCCGATGCTGATCTTCTGGATGTTCGTGCCGATCCTGCTCGCCGGGCTCGGCCGCGGCACGCTCAATTTCGTGCCGTGGTCGGTCTACAACTATTTGCCCGACGTGGACGAGGCCGTCACCGCCCGCCGCCGCGAGGGGATCTTCGCGGGCGTGATGACGCTGGTCCGCAAGCTCGCCCAGTCGGGCGCGGTGATCCTCACCGGCTGGATCATCGACCTTGGCGGCTATGTCTCGCCCAAGGGGACGCCAGGCGAGGCAGTGCACCAGACTCCGCAGGCGATCGCCACGATCACCGGGCTGCTGATCCTCGGGCCGATCCTCGTGATGCTGGGCGGGCTGATCGCATCGTGGCGCTTCCGCCTGAACGCGCAGACCCACGACGTGCTGATGGCCGAGATCGACCATCTGCGCGCGGGGGGCACCACCCCCACTTCGCCCGAGGCCAAGTCCGTGGTCGAGGACCTTTCGGGCTGGAAGTACGAGCAGCTCTGGGGGAACAATCCAGTCGCGGGGGTACGCCGCTGATGCTGCTCGCTGCGCTGGCGTTGCTGGCGCAGACGGCCCCCGTTCCGCTCTACCGCGACCCCGTCCACGACGGCGCGGCGGACCCGTCGATCGTGCACGACAAGGCGCGCTGGCATCGCCGCAGCGTGCTGCAGGTCGCCGCGCTTCGCGAGCAGGACGGCACCATCACGGTTGATCGCGGCCCCACGCACGTGCAATTAGACGATTAAGCATATAAATTGGGGGAGAGTCGGATGGACAGGCGCGGTTTCCTCGCAAGCACTGCTCTGACCGGCGCGGCGACTGCGCTCCCCGCCCGCGCCTTCGCGACGGCTCCCGCGCGCGACGACTTCCCGATGCCGCCGCCGCGCGAAGGGCTTGACCCGCGCCCGCCGCGCGAGGAGCCGGGACGGCTCTCGCTCGACAAGGGCTGGCGCTTCCACCTCGGCGACATTCCGATGCCGGTGATCAGCGGGCATCAGGCGAGCTACGAGAACGCCAAGGCCGGCGCCGCACACGGGGCGGCAGCGATGACCTTCGACGACAGCGACTGGCGCGAAGTGAACCTGCCGCACGACTGGGCGATCGAGGCGCCGGTCGATCCGCAGGCCAATATCGCGCAGGGCTATCGGCGGCGCGGCGTCGGCTGGTACCGCCGGACGATCCGGCTCGATCCGGCGCTCAAGGGCAAATATCTCGAGATCGACTTCGGCGCGATCGCGACCAACGCGACGATCTGGATCAACGGCACGATCGTCGACCGCAACTGGAGCGGGTATAACGGCATCCATGTCGACCTGACCCCGCTGGCGCGCTTCGGCGACGAATTGAACACGATCGCGATCCGGGTCGACGCCGAGCCGATGGAAGGCTGGTGGTACGAAGGCGCGGGCATCTATCGCCACGTCTGGCTGGCGGTGCGCGAGCCGGTCCACATCGTCACCGACGGCGTGCATTGCGATCCGCGCCGGGCGGAGAAAGGGAGCTGGAGCGTGCCGGTCACGGTGACGCTGGGCAACATCGCGACCGAAAGCCGCAAGGTCACGCTCGAAACGCACCTGCTCACGCCCGAGGCGAAGGTCGCCAAGCTTGCGATGACGGCAGTCGAGGTGCAGCCGCTGGTCAAGGCAAGCGGCAGCCTGTCGCTCGCGGTTCAGGATCCGCGTCTTTGGTCGCCCGACGATCCGGCGCTCTACACGCTGCGCGTCCTGATCAAGGACGGCGACAGGCTACTGGACGAGCGCCGGATCAACATCGGCTTCCGCACCTTCCACTTCGACAGCAAGACCGGCTTCCACCTCAACGGCCAGCCGCTGAAATTGAAGGGCACGTGCAACCACCAGGATCATGCCGGGGTCGGCACCGCGATCCCCGATACGCTGTGGGACTGGCGCGTGCGGCGGCTGAAGGCGCTGGGGTCGAACGCGATCCGCATGTCGCACAACGCGCCGCCGGTGGAGCTGCTCGACGCGTGCGACCGGCACGGGCTGCTGGTGATGGACGAGAACCGCCAGTTCAACCCGAGCCCCGAATATCTCAGCCAGCTCGAATGGATGGTGCGGCGCGACCGCAACCGGCCCTCGGTGATCCTGTGGTCGGTGTTCAACGAGGAGCCGATGCAGGGGAGCTTGCAGGGCTATGAGATGGTCCGCCGGATGTCGGCGGCGGTGAAGGCGCTGGACGACAGCCGGCCGGTGACCGCGGCGATGAACAACGGGATGTTCGCGCCCGCCAATGTCAGCCAGGCAGTCGACGTCGTCGGGTTCAACTATCAGATCAGCCAATACGACAAGTACCACGCCGCCTTCCCCGACAAGCCGCTGACCAGCTCGGAGGACACCAGCGCCTTCTCGACGCGCGGCGAATGGAAGACCGACCGGGCCGCGCATGTGATGACCAGCTATGACGACGAAGGCGCGCCTTGGGGCAATACGCATGGCGATGCGTGGCGCGCGATCGCCGAGCGGCCGTACCTTGCCGGCGGGTTCGTCTGGACCGGCTTCGACTATCATGGCGAGCCGACGCCGTTCGAATGGCCGACCACGTCGAGCCTGTTCGGGATCATGGACATTTGCGGCTTCCCCAAGCTCGCCTTCCACCAGCACCGCGCGCAGTGGATCGACGCCGCGCCGGTGCTCGCGCTCCAGCCGCACTGGAACTGGGCGGGACGCGAGGGCCAGCCGATCAGGGTGGTGGCGCTGACCAATGCCGAGCGCGTGGTGCTGAGCCTCAACGGCAAGAAGGTCGGCGAGGCGACGGTCGACCGGCTCAGGCAGCCCGAATTCGAGGTGCCTTGGGCGCCGGGCAAGCTCGAGGCGATTGCGTACAAGGGCGGCAAGGAAATCGCGCGCGCCGCGATCGAGACCACCGGCGCGGCGGTCGCGCTGCGGCTGACGCCCGACCGGCGCGTGATGGCGGGCGACGGCGACGATGCGCAGCCGGTTACGGTGGACGCAGTCGACGCGAAGGGCCGGCACGTGCCGACGGTGAACCTGCCCGCGACCTTCGCGATCGAGGGCGGCGAGATCATCGGGCTGGGCAACGGCAATCCCAACGACCACGACCCGGAAAAGGGCGACGCGCGCAAGCTCTTCAACGGGCTCGCGCAAGTCATCGTCCGCGCCGCCCCCGGGCGCGGCAAGCTGGTGCTGCGCGCGACGGCGCCGGGGCTCAAGCTCGCGGCGCTGACCATCGACCGGATCGCCGCCGAGCCTGTGGCCGCGGTCGAGGCGATCCGCCCCGAGATGCTGCTGAGCACGTGGCAGCGGATTCCTTTCCAGGGCGCGCGCCCCGATCCCGACGTGCAGGTCGATACCGGCGACAAATATGCGATGGGCGTCGGCCGCCCCGGGCGGCTCGAAGGCCCCGACGCGGCGGGCGCGTGGAACGCCTATCAGCTGCGCTTCACGCCGCAGGCGCGGGTGCGCGCGGAGGGCGGCGTAGTGGCTTTCACCGAAGTCGTGGGTCGCGCCGAGGTCTGGCTCGACGGGCGCAAGGTCGCGGAGAAGGCCGGTTTCGCCCCCGCCCCGCTCGACGTGCCGCTATCCGCGGGCGCGGGCGAGCGCAGGCTGGTGGTGCTGATCGAGGCCGAGCCCGGCAAGGCTTCGGGATTCGGCAAGCTCGTGGCGGTTCGTGAGGTGGCGCGCAAATGATCTTCCTGACTCAATATCTGGATTCCTCGGGCAACCGCGCAGTCGCGGTGCGCGACGGCGATGCCGCGGCGCGCCGGGTGGAAGGCGCGGCGAGCATCCGCGACCTCGCGCTTTCGGCGATCGAAAGCGGGCGGAGCCTCGCCGAGACCGCGCTTTCCGCGGCGGGGGGCGAGATCGTCGACCTCGCCGCGGTGGGCATGGACGGGCGGCTGCTCGCGCCGATCGAGCATCCCGATCCCGCGCACCTCGTGGTCACCGGCACCGGGCTCACGCATCTCGGCTCGGCCGAGGGGCGCGACCAGATGCACCGCAAGGCGCAGGCGGACCCGGCGAACCTCACCGATTCGATGAAGATGTTCCTGATGGGCGTCGAAGGCGGCAAGCCCGACGCGCTGCCCGGGGTGCAGCCCGAATGGTTCTACAAGGGGAATGGCGACACCTTGGTCGGCACCGGCGCGCCGCTCCCCTCGCCCGCCTTTGCACTGGATGCGGGCGAGGAGCCGGAAATAGCGGGCGTCTATCTGATCGGGCCGGACGGTACGCCCTACCGGCTCGGTTTCGCGCTGGGCAACGAATTCTCCGACCACGTCACCGAGCGCGGCAATTATCTGTGGCTTGCGCATTCGAAGCTGCGCCATGCGTCGATCGGCGCGGAGCTGCTCGTCGGCGAGCTGCCGAGCGACGTGCGCGGGTGCAGCCGGATCCGGCGCGGCGGCGAAGTGATCTGGGAGAAGCCCTTCCTCTCGGGCGAGGATAACATGTCGCACGCCATCGCCAATCTGGAGCATCACCATTTCAAATACGGGCTGTTCCGCGCGCCCGGCGACGTCCACGTCCATTTCTTCGGCACTGCCACCGCTTCGTTCGCCGATGGCGTGTGCACGCAGCCGGGGGACATATTCGAGATCGAGGCGGCGCCGTTCGCACTCAAGCTCGCCAATCCGATCGCCGCGGCCGAGGCCGAAGCGGTGAGCGTCCGGCAACTCTAGGGGAGGAAACCCAGTGGCTCTGACACCCATTTCGACCGACGACGCGCTCGCTGCAAGCGGCATCGGCACCGCACCGCGGGCGAGCTATTTGCCCGCGCTCAGCCTGCTCGCCACATTGTTCTTCATGTGGGGCTTCATCAGCGTGATCAACGGCACGCTGCTCCCGCATCTGCGCAGCGTGTTCGAGCTCAGCTATTTCGAGACCGGCCTCATCGAATCGGTGTGGTTCATCGGCTATCTGCTGGCGTCGATCCCCGCGGCCAAGCTGATCGAGCGGATCGGCTATCAGCGCGCGCTGACCACCGGGCTGCTGGTGATGACCGTGGGTTCGCTCGGCATGATCCTGGCGGCGTACATGGTCTCGTATCCGATCACGGTCGCGTCGCTGTTCGTCGTGTCGTGCGGGATCGCGCTGCTGCAGGTCGCGGCCAATCCCTATGTCGCCGTGATCGGCCCGCCCGAGAGCGCCGAGCGACGGCTGACGCTGGTGCAGGCGTTCAACACCACCGGCGACGTGCTCGCGATCCTCTTCGGCAAGTACCTGATCCTCGCGCGCACCACCGGCGGCACCACGGCGCAGGGCACCCAGCTCACGCATGCGCAGCGCGTCGCCGATGCGCAGGCGACCGAATTGCCCTATCTGATCGTCGCGATCGTCCTCGCCGTTCTCGCCTTGCTGATCGCGCGGGCGAAGCTGCCGGCGCTGGGCGCGGCGACTGCGCGCGCATCGGCCGAGGCGCGGCGCGGGCTTTCGCTGTTCAACCACCGCAACCTGATCCTCGGCTGCGTGGGCATCGCCCTGTGCGTGCTCGCCGAGATCGGCGTGGGCAGCTATTTCATCAACTTCGTCTCGCAGCCGAGCGTCGCGGGCCTGACGCAGGAGCATGCGGCCTCGTACCTCGTCCTGTTCTGGGGCGGGATGATGGTCGGGCGCTTCGCGGGCGCGGCGCTGATGCGCAGCATCGCGCCGGAGCGCGTGCTGGCGCTGTTCGCGACCATTGCGATGGCGGGCTCGCTGGTGGCGGTGTTCGTGCCCGGCCCGGCGGCGATGTACGGGCTGATCACGGTGGGCCTCGGCATCTCGCTGATGTTCCCGGCGATCTTCGCGCTGGCGATCCGCGGCCTGGGGCCGCTGACCGAAGAGGGCTCGGGGCTGCTGATCATGTCGATCGCCGGCGGCGCGCTGGCCTCGCTGCAGGGGAGGATCGGCGACGTCTACGGGCTGAACTGGGGCTTCCTCGTCACCGCGGCGTGCAGCCTGTACGTGCTGTTCTACGCGCTGTGGGGCTCGAAGGTGACGGGGGCCGCGGCGGCGGCCGAGGCGTAGGTGCCCCTCAATCCTCCCCCGCCAGGGGGAGGTGGCGCCG
>JAEWCK010000355.1 GCA_023390675.1 Pseudomonadota bacterium | reverse complement strand
CCCTAACGCCAGCCGGCCGCCTTGAGCGTCGCCGCGCAGCTGCGGCTGACCGGCACCTGTAGCCCGCCGACAAGCGCCGCCTGCCCGCCGCCGCGGCTCCAGCGCACGCTCTCGATCGCGTCGGCGGCGATCCACCACGAGCGGTGTGCGCGATAGCCCGGGGCCAGCGCCAGCTCGGCGAGCGCCTCGGCGAAGCGCATCGTCAGCAGCTCCGAACCCGCATCGGTGTGCGCGCGGACATAATGGTCCTCGGCCTCGACTGCGATCAGCCGCGCCGCGCGCCGCTTCGCCGACAGCCGCATCCGGAAGGCGCGCTCGGCCTCGGGGAGCGGCGGCACCACCAGGGTACGCGTCTCGATCACCGGCGCGAGCCGGCGCCACGCATAAGCGCGCAGCACCATCACCAGCAAAGCGATCACGAACACCTGCCATTCGAGCTGGGGCTCGAGCCACGAGATTGGCCTGATCGCCGGGATCAGCGCGCGGTTCAGCTCGACGACGAGGATCGTCACGGGCGGCGTCATCGCCGCCGAGACCGCCAGCACGCGCGGCCAGAAGCCCGGCAGCCACCTTCCGATCAGCGCGTCGAGCGCGATCCCGATCGCTCCGCCCCCGACGATCGCGCAGAGCCAATAGATCGCGCGGAGATCGAAGCGGCGCTCAATCGTGCCATAGGGACCGAGCACGGTCATCAGCAATCCGAGCAGCACGAGCAGACCCAGTTCGAGGGCGAAACGCCGCGCCTGCACCATTCGCGAAGAAGAAGCACCGTTCACGCACGACGGACTATCGGCGCGCGAAACGATGAGCAACGCCGCTCCGCGATCCCCGATATCCGGAGCCGTGCCGTGTCGTTCACTCGTTTCTTCTCGCGCAGCTGGTCGCTGCTGGTCGCGATGCTCGCCATCGCCGTCGCGCTCTTCTCGTACCGCTATCTGGCGGGCGGGCCGTTCCGTGCGCCGCAGGTCCTTGCCAATCCGCACGCCGATCCGTTCCTGATTCTGCATGTCGCGGGCGCAGCCACCGCGCTGCTCGTCGGGCCCTTCCAGTTCATTGCGCGCTTCCGCCGCGGATCGGCGGCGTGGCATCGGTGGACCGGGCGCATCTATGTGCTCGGCTGCCTGCTCGGTGGCGCGGCCGGACTGCCGCTTGCTTTGGGCTCGACCGCAGGGCCGGTCGCGAGCGCCGGGTTCGGCACGCTCGCGATCCTCTGGTTCGCCGCGACTGCGATGGGCTGGCGGCGTGCGATGCAGGGCCGGATCGCCGAGCATCGCGTGTGGATGCTGCATTCCTGGGCGATGACCTTTGCGGCGGTGACGCTGCGGCTCTATCTGCCGGTCATCCCGCTCACCGGTCTGTCTTTCGTCGAGGGCTACCGGATCATTTCGTGGATCTGCTGGGTGCCCAACCTGCTCGCGATCGAACTGTGGCTGGCGGTGCCCGCGATCCGCCGGGCGTTGCACGCGCCCGGGTCCCGCGCCGCCACGGCCTCTTAACGCTTTGCCAAGCGCGGCGGACTACACCCTGTTTATGCTCCGCATCGCGCTTCCGCTGCTGCTGATCGCCGCGCCCGCCATGGCCGCGGACGAGCCACCGCACACCGGACGCGCGGGGAGCCGATCGATGCCCGAGCTTTCGGATCTCGCGCTCGCCGCGGTCGCGGTGGGCGGGGTATGGTTCGTGCGCAGCCGGCTGCGCGCCCGCTTCCGCCGCGCGCCCAAGGATTGACTTGCACGCCCGGCTCAAGCAGCCGGAGACGATGGCCGACTCCCTCGACGCGCTCGAACAGGTGATCCGCGAACGCCGCGGCGCCGACCCGGATTCGTCCTATGTCGCGAAGCTGACCGCGAAGGGCCGCGCCAAGATCGCGCAGAAATTGGGCGAGGAAGCCGTCGAAACCGTGATCGCCGCGGTCGAGGGCGACAAGGCGGCGCTGACCGGCGAGGCGGCCGACCTCGTCTTCCACCTGCTCGTCCTGCTCGCCGATGCGGGGCTCGGCCTCGACGATGTCCGCACCGAGCTCGCGCGCCGCGAGGGCGTGTCGGGGCTCGAAGAGAAGGCCCGCCGAAATGCCGATTGACGCCACCCTGCCCTATGACGATCAGAACGTCTTCGCGAAGATCCTGCGCGGGGAGATCCCGTCCAGGAAGGTGTTCGAGGACGCGTTCGCGCTCGCCTTTCACGACATCAACCCGCAGGCGCCGCACCATATCCTGGTGATCCCCAAGGGGCCGTATGTCTCGTGGGACGATTTCTCGGCGCGCGGCTCGGATGCCGAGATCGCCGGGTTCGTCCGCGCGGTGGGGCATGTCGCGCGCGAGGCGGGGATGGTCGCGCCGGGCTATCGGCTGCTCGCCAATACCGGGCTCGATGCGCACCAGGAAGTGCCGCACCTCCACGTGCACATCTTCGCAGGGCGGCCGCTGGGGCCGATGCTCGCGCGATAAGGGTTGCGCCACGAGCGTTTGCGGCTAGGCTCCGCGCTTTCAATATGGGGGCGGGCAAACCGCCGCAGAGGGGACCATCCATGATCTTCGGGCGCGTAAAACCACTCGACGCCATTCTCGCCACAGCCGAGAAGAAATCGCTCCACCGCTCGCTTGGCGCCTTCCAGCTCACCATGCTGGGCGTCGGCGCGATCATCGGCACCGGTATCTTCGTGCTCACCGCCGAGGCGGCGCAGAAGGCCGGGCCGGGCATGATGCTGAGCTTCGTCATCGCCGGCTTCGTCTGCGCCGTCGCGGCGCTCTGCTATTCGGAAATGTCGTCGATGGTGCCGGTCTCGGGCTCGGCCTACACCTATAGCTACGCCGTGATGGGCGAGCTGATGGCGTGGATGGTCGGCTGGGCGCTGGTGCTCGAATATGCGGTCGCGGCAGGCGCGGTCTCGGTCGGGTGGTCGGGATATTTCGTCGGGCTACTCAGGGAATATGGCGGGATCCACCTCCCGACATCGCTGGCCAACGCCGACGCGCTGATCGCCCAGATCCAGCTCGCCTTCGGCGCGGAGAACACCCCCGCGATCCAGACGGCGCTCGCCACGGGCGGCATCGTCAACCTGCCGGCGATGCTGATCGCCTTGCTCGTCACCTGGCTGCTCGTGATCGGCACCAAGGAGAGCGCCTTCGTCAACGCGATCCTCGTGATGGTGAAGATCACCGCGCTCACCGTGTTCTGCTTCCTTGCGCTGCCGGTGATGAACTCGGCGAACTTCCAGCCTTTCGCGCCGCTCGGCTTCGGCGGAATCTCGGCGGCCGCAGCGTCGATCTTCTTCGCCTATGTCGGCTTCGACGCGGTCTCGACTGCGGCCGAGGAGACCAAGAACCCGCAACGCAACATGCCGATCGGGCTGATCGGCAGCCTTGCGATCTGCACCGTCTTCTACATCCTCGTCGCCGCCGGCGTGATCGGTTCGGTCGGCGCGCAGCCGCTGATCGACAGCGCGGGCAAGGGCATCGCGCCGGGCTCGACCGAGCTCGCCGCGGCCTGCTCGAACATCGCCAGCCAGGCGGTGGTCTGCTCGAAGGAAGCGCTGGCCTGGACGCTGCGCTCGATCGGCTGGCAGCAGATCGGCAACCTGATCGGCCTCGCCGCGGGCATCGCCCTGCCCTCGGTCATCCTGATGATGATGTTCGGCCAGACCCGCATCTTCTTCGTGATGAGCCGCGACGGTCTGCTCCCCGAGAAGCTCTCGAAGGTGCATCCGAAGTACAATACGCCACACGTGGTGACGATCATCACCGGCATCTTCGTGGCGATCTTCGCGGCGCTGTTCCCGGTGGGGGCGCTCGCCGACATCTCGAACTCGGGCACGCTCTTTGCCTTCGCGATGGTGGCGATCGCCGTGATGGTGCTGCGCAAGACCGATCCGAACCGCGTGCGGCCGTTCCGCACGCCCGCGGTGATGATCGTCGCGCCGGTCGCGATCATCGGCTGCCTCTATCTGTTCTTCAGCCTCTCGACCTACACGCTCACGCTCTTCGCGGGTTGGGCGATCGTCGGGCTGGTGGTCTATTTCGGCTATAGC
>JAEWCK010000266.1 GCA_023390675.1 Pseudomonadota bacterium | reverse complement strand
GCCCGGAGGCCCCCCTTTTTTTCTTGTTCCGTCCCGCGATCAGGCGGCGAGCTTGCGCAGCACGTACTGCAGGATACCGCCGTTGAGGAAATATTCGAGCTCGTTGACGGTATCGATCCGGCAGCGGGTCATGAACGTCTCCTTCGAGCCGTCCTCGCGGGTTACTTCGACCTCGACGTCCTGGCGGGGGCGGATCTTGCCGACGTCCTTGATCGTGTAGAGGTCCGAGCCCTTGAGCTTGAGGCTCTCGCGGCTGGTGCCGTCGGCGAACTGGAGCGGGAGGACGCCCATGCCGACGAGGTTCGAGCGGTGGATGCGCTCGAAGCTCTCGACGATCACCGCGCGGACGCCGAGCAAATTGGTGCCCTTCGCCGCCCAGTCGCGCGACGAGCCGGTGCCGTATTCCTTGCCCGCGATGATGACGAGCGGCGTGCCGTCCTGCTTGTGGCGCATCGCGGCGTCGTAGATCGGCATGACCTGGCCGCCATAGCGGGTCATGCCGCCCTCGACGCCGGGGACCATCTCGTTCTTGATGCGGATGTTGGCGAAGGTGCCGCGCATCATGACTTCGTGATTGCCGCGGCGGGCGCCGTAGCTGTTGAAGTCCTTGCGGCTGACCTGATGCTCCTGGAGATAGGTGCCCGCCGGGCTGTCGGCCTTGATCGAGCCCGCCGGCGAGATGTGATCGGTGGTGATCGAATCCCCGAGGATCGCGAGCGGCTTGGCCTCGACGATGTCCTGCACCGGAGCGGGAGTCATCTCCATGCCCTCGAAATAGGGCGGGTTGGCGATGTAGGTCGAGCCGGCGCGCCACGCATAGGTGTCCGATCCCTCGACTTCGATCTTCCGCCACAGATCGTCGCCCGCATAGACATTGGCATAGCGCGAGCGGAACATGCGATCGTCGATGTTCGCGGTGATCAGGCCCTGGATCTCCTCGTTCGAGGGCCAGATGTCCTTGAGGAACACGTCGGCGCCGTCCGAGCCCTGGCCGATCGGAGTCTCGTACATGTCCTCGGTGACCGTGCCCTTGAGCGCATAGGCGACCACGAGCGGGGGCGAGGCGAGGAAATTGGCGCGCACGTCCGGCGACACGCGGCCTTCGAAGTTGCGGTTGCCCGAGAGCACCGAGGCGGCGACGATGTCGTTGCCGTTGATCGCGTCCGAGATCGGCTGGGCGAGCGGGCCCGAATTACCGATGCACGTCGTGCAGCCATAGCCGACGAGGTTGAAGCCGATCGCGTTCAGATCCTCGCTGAGCCCGGTCTTGTCGAGATAGTCGGTGACGACCTGGCTGCCCGGGGCGAGCGAGGTCTTGACCCAGGGCTTGCGGTTCAAACCCTTCTCGCGCGCCTTGCGGGCGACGAGCCCGGCCGCGATCAGCACCGAGGGGTTCGAGGTGTTGGTGCAGCTCGTGATCGCCGCGATCACCACGTCGCCGTCGCCGATGTCGTGGTCCTTGCCCTCGACGGGGACGCGCGCCGGATGGTCCTTCTTGTAGACCTTGGTCAGGTCGCCGTTGAACACTTCGTCGACGGTGTCGAGGCTGACGCGGTCCTGCGGGCGCTTGGGGCCGGCGAGCGACGGGCGCACGGTCGACATGTCGAGCTCGAGCGTGTCGGTGAAGATCGGCTCGGCGCTGCTGTCGTCGTGCCACATGCCCTGCGCCTTGGCATAGGCCTCCACCAGGGCGACGGTCTCGTCGGGGCGGCCGGTGAGGCGCATGTAATCGAGCGTGCGCTCGTCGATCGGGAAGAAGCCGCAGGTCGCGCCATATTCGGGCGCCATGTTGGCGATCGTCGCGCGATCGGCGAGCGTCATCGCGTGGAGGCCGGGGCCGTAGAATTCGACGAAGCGGCCGACCACGCCCTTGGCGCGGAGCATCTGGGTGACGGTGAGCACCAGATCGGTGGCGGTGATCCCCTCGGCGAGCGCGCCGGTGAGCTTGAAGCCGACGACTTCGGGGATGAGCATCGAGACCGGCTGGCCGAGCATCGCCGCCTCTGCCTCGATCCCGCCGACGCCCCAGCCGAGCACGCCGAGGCCGTTGACCATCGTGGTGTGGCTGTCGGTGCCGACGAGCGTATCCGGATAGGCGATTTTCGCGCCGTCGGCGGCCTTGGACGACCAGACCGAATGCGCGATGTACTCGAGATTGACCTGGTGACAGATGCCGGTGCCCGGAGGCACGACCTGGAAATTGTCGAGCGCCTTCGAGCCCCACTTCAGGAACTCGTAGCGCTCCGAATTGCGCTCATATTCGAGCGCGACATTGTCGTGGAAGGCCTTGGGCGTCCCGAACTCGTCGACCATCACCGAGTGATCGATGACGAGGTGGACGGGGACCTGCGGATTGATCTTGGCCGCATCGCCGCCGAGCGCAGTGATCGCGTCGCGCATCGCGGCGAGATCGACCACGCAGGGAACGCCGGTGAAATCCTGCATCAGCACGCGCGCGGGGCGATACTGGATCTCGCGGTTCGAGCGCGCGTCCTTCTGCCAGTCGACGATCGCCTGCGCATCGTCCTTCGTGACGGTGACGCCGTCTTCGAAGCGGAGCATGTTCTCGAGCAGCACCTTCATGCTGAAGGGCAGGCGGCTGATGTCGCCGAGCTTCTTCGCCGCCCTGGGCAGCGAGAAATAATCGTAGCTGGCGGCGCCGACGGTGAGCGTGTCACGCGTGCCGAGCGAGTCCTTGCCGATGGCGGTCATGGGGCGCGGGGTCCTTTCCCTTGTTCTTGTCCGGCGGGGGACGCCCTGGGGGCTCTGGGAGGGCCGCGCTGGGCGCGCCGGAGGCGTGCTGCGAATGCGAGATTCGCGTGCGCCTTAGCAAGGGCGAGGGGTGGGGGAAAGGGGAGCGCGCCACTTGTTCGCGGCGCGCGGAATTTCGGTGCCCAGGGCCTCCGCTTTCGGGAGGCGCGCGAGGCGGCTCAGGCCGCGCGTACCTCGAAGCCGCGCATCCAGGCGCGCGCCGCCTTCTGCGCCTCGATGATCTCGCGCGCGGTCATGTCCTCGGCGATCTCGGCGCGGCAATATTGCGCCTCGGTGCTGCCCGACATCGCGGCGATGTTGAACCACTTGTGCGCCTCGATCAGATCGACATCGACGCCCTCGGCGCCGCTCGAATAGACGATACCCAGGTCGTAGCATGCATTGGCGTCGCCGCGGGCCGCGTCGCGCAGCCGGCTCTCGATCAGGAAACGCGCACTCTTCAGGCTGCTGCCCATGTCGCTTACCCCTTTTCCACCCTCGTGGTATGGGGTTCATCGCAGGGGAAGCGACAACAAATGGTTAACGGCGTTAACCCTGTTCGTTCAGCTTGACCGGAATATTGTCGATGAGGCGCGTGCCGCCGATCCGCGCGGCGGCGAGCAGGCGCCACGGATGGCCGGGGCGCGGATCGCCGAGCGTATCGGCATCGGCGAGCGCGACATAGTCGACTTCGAAGCCCGCCGCGGCCAGCGTCTCGCGCGCCTGGGCGAGCGCGGCTTCGGGATCGGTGCCCTCGACGATCGCCCGCTCGGCGGCGCCCAGCGCGCGCGGCAGCGCGACGGCGCGGGCGCGGTCCTCTGGCATGAGATAGGCGTTGCGCGAGGAGAGCGCGAGGCCGTCGTCGTCGCGCTGGGTGGGGACGGGCTGGATTTCGACGGGGAGGTCGAGGTCCGCGGTCATGCGGCGGATGACGGCGAGCTGCTGCCAGTCCTTCTCGCCGAACAAGGCCACATCGGGCTGGACCTGCGCGAAGAGCTTGGCGACGACGGTGGCGACGCCGTCGAAATGGCCGGGGCGGTGCGCGCCCTCGAGCACTTCGCTCACGCCGGAGACCGAGACGTTGGTCGCGAAGCCTTCGGGGTACACGACCTCGACCGGCGGCATCCACAGCAGGTCGACGCCGGCATCGGCGAGCATACGCGAGTCAGCGGCTTCCTTGCGCGGATATTTCGCGAGGTCCTCGTTCGCGCCGAACTGCTTCGGGTTGACGAAGATCGATACTGCCACCCGGTCGCCGGCGCGCCGCGCGGCGTCGACCAGCGCCATGTGTCCCGCATGGAGCGCGCCCATCGTCGGGACGAGCGCGATGCGCTGCCCCTCGCTTTTCCACAGCTTGATCGCGGCTCGGAGGTCGTCGAGCTGCCGGACAGTTTGCACGCGTTAACTCTTTCGATAAGACGGGAAGCGCGGCCTTCTATGGGGGGCGGGCGGCACGATCAATAAAGGAAGTTTGGCGTTGAGCGACGGATCGAAGCGGCTGCACGTCCTCGTATTCGCGAACGAGAAGGGCGGGACCGGAAAGTCGACCACTGCGGTCCACGCCGCGATCGCGCTGGCGTCCAAGGGCGCGCGGGTCTCGTGCTTCGATCTCGACCACCGCCAGCGCACGATGGGGCGCTATCTCGACAATCGCGCCGAGACCTGCCGGCGCACCGGGCGCGACCTCGCGATGCCGCGCTACGAGACGCACGACGGGGCCAGCCTCGACTTCTTCTCCGAGAAGCTCGACGAATTGAGCGAGGATGCGGACTTTCTCGTCATCGACACCCCGGGGCGCGACGATCGGTTCGCGCGGATCGCAGTGACCAATGCCGACACGCTCGTCACGCCGATGAACGACAGCTTCGTCGATTTCGACCTGATCGGGCATGTCGATCCCGAGACCTTCCGCGTCTCGCGCCCGAGCTTCTATTCGGAGCTGATCTGGGAATCGCGCAAGCGCCGCGCCAAGGCCGACGGCGAGACGATCGACTGGGTCGTGCTCCGCAACCGCATGCAGCATATCGAGGCGCGCAACATGAAGCGCGTGTCGGAGGCGATCGACCAATTGTCCAAGCGCGTCGGCTTCCGCGTGATCTCGGGGCTTTCGGAGCGCGTGATCTATCGCGAGCTGTTCCCGCAGGGGCTGACCATGCTCGACAGCCGCGATTTCGGCGAGATGGGGCTAGCGCATGTCGCCGCGCGGCAGGAGCTGCGCGAGATGATGGCGGGCCTCGCATTGCCCGAAGTCGCGATGCCGCTCTTTGCCTGAGGAATGGGCGTGATGGGCAAGGCGCTCTTCGCCGCGCTGGTGATTGCGGCGATCTGGTATCTGCTCAAGCCCGCGCCGAGGCGGGTGCGCATGCCCGAGGACGAGGCGCGCGCGGTGCTGGGCGTGAGCAAGGACGCCGATACCGACGCGATCCGCGCGGCGCACCGAAGGCTGGTGCGCGCAGTCCACCCCGACACGGGCGGATCGGCCGAGCTGACGCGCCGGATCAACGCGGCGCGGGACACGCTGCTCAAATAGCAATCCTCCCCGGCACTGGGCGGTGTCATGCGAAGCATGACGGAGGGGGAGGAAGCACGATGGACTTCGGTGCGTCCTCCCCCTCCGACGCCTTCGGCGCCACCTCCCCCTGGCGGGGGAGGATAACGATAGTTGCAACTTCTTCCGCGCTGGCGGATTAGGCGCGCAACCCAATCCCCGGAGGCTTCCATGACGCACCGTTTCGACCCCACTTCGCTGCGCGAGTACGATATCCGCGGGATCGTGGGCGAGGCGCTGGGGCCCGACGACGCGCGCGCGATCGGGCGCGGATTCGCGACGCTGCTGCGCCGCGCGGGGGGGAAGCGCGTCGCGGTCGGGCGCGACGGACGGCTCTCCTCGCCGATGCTCGAGGCGGCCTTGGTCGAAGGGCTCACCGCCTCGGGCTGCGACGTCGTCCGCATCGGCATGGGCCCCACGCCCAAGCTCTATTATGCCGAGGCGACGCTAGAAGTGGATGGCGGCATCCAGATAACCGGCAGCCATAATCCCGGCAATTACAACGGCTTCAAGATGGTGTTCGAGCATCGCCCGTTTTTCGGCGAGGACATCCAGAAGATTGGCAAGCTTGCCGCCGAGGGCGACTGGGACGACGGCGACGGCAGCGAGACGGTGACCGACGCCGATGTCATCGATCTCTATGTCGACCGGCTGTTCGCGGGCTATGCCGGCGGCGCCTATCGCATCGGCTGGGACACCGGCAACGGAGCTGCCGGTCCGGTCATCGAGAAGCTCGTCAAGTTGCTCCCGGGTGAGCACCATACGCTGTTCACGCAAGTGGACGGCAATTTCCCCAACCATCATCCCGATCCCACCGAAGAGAAGAACCTCGCCGATCTCAAGCGCCTCGTCGCGGAGAAGAGCCTCGATTTCGGACTGGCCTTCGACGGCGACGGCGACCGCGTCGGCGCGGTGGACGGGCAGGGCCGCGTGGTCTGGGGCGACCAGATCCTGTCCATATTGGCGGAACCTCTGCTCGCGGCCGAGCCCGGCGCGACCGTGATCGCCGACGTCAAGGCGAGCCAGGCGCTCTACGACCGCGTCGCAGAGCTGGGCGGCAAACCGGTGATGTGGAAGACCGGGCACTCGCTCATCAAGACCAAGATGAAGGAGACGCGCGCGCCGCTCGCCGGCGAGATGAGCGGCCACATCTTCTTCGCCGACACCTTCTATGGCTATTACGGCTATGACGACGCGCAGTTCGCCGCGGTGCAGCTGATCCGCGCGATCCACTCGACCGGCAAGTCGCTGACCCAGCTCAAGGACGAGATGCCGGCGATGATCAACACGCCCGAGCTGCGCTTCCAGGTCGACGAAAGCCGCAAGTTCGCCGTGATCGACGAAGTGCTCGCCCGGCTCGAGGCCGAAGGCGCCGAGGTCAACCGCACCGACGGCGCGCGGGTGAACACCCCCGACGGCTGGTGGCTTCTGCGCGCATCGAACACGCAGGACGTGCTGGTGGCGCGCGCCGAGGCGAAGAGTCAGGAGGGGCTGGACCGGCTGCTGGCCCAGATCGACGCGCAGCTCGCCGCGAGCGGGCTCGAGCGCGGCGAGAGCGTCGGGCACTGAGCATGGCCGCGCCGATCGCCCCCGGCAATGTCGCGGTGATCACCGGCGCGGCGAGCGGCATCGGCCGCGCCGCCGCCGGGACCTTTGCGAAGGCCGGAATGCGGCTGGTGCTGTTCGACCGCGACGAAGCGGCGCTGGAGGCGCTGGCGGTGACGCTCGGCGCCGAGGCGCGCGTACTGGCCGGCGACGTCAGCCTGATCGAGGATGTCGAGCGACTGCGCGATCTTGCGTTCGAAGCATTCGGCCGCGTCAATCTGCTGATGAACAATGCCGCGGTCGGCGGCGAAGGCAGCGACAACTGGTCGGGGCTCGACGCGTGGCGGCGGATCATCGACGTCAACCTCTGGGGCGTGGTCCACGGCGTCCACGCCTTCGCCCCCGCGATGCTGGCGCAGGACGCCCGCGGCGCGATCGTCAACACGGGCTCCAAGCAGGGCATCACCAATCCGCCGGGCTATCCTGCCTACGCCGTCGCGAAGGCGGGCGTACGCACCCTGACCGAGCAGCTCGCGCACGGGCTGCGCGAGGCGGGCGGACAAGTGAGCGCGCATCTGCTCGTGCCGGGCTGGACCTATTCGGGGATGACCGCTGCGCCGGGCAGCGCGCGTCCCGAAGGAATGTGGAGCGCCGAACAGGTCGTCGAGCAGATGATCGCGGGCGTGCAGGCCGGCGATTTCTACATCATCTGCCCCGACGGCAATGTCTCGTCCGAGCTCGACGCGGCGCGCATTTTGTGGGGCGCGCAGGACCTGGCGGAGAATCGTCCCGCGCTGTCGCGCTGGCATCCCGAGTGGAAGGAGCGCTTCGAGCGCTTCGTGCAGGAGCGGATCGGAGCGTAGGTGGAATCTCCCTCTCCCGTGGGAGAGGGGATGATCGGGTGGGAAGGGCGAAGGTCTAA
>JAEWCK010000239.1 GCA_023390675.1 Pseudomonadota bacterium | reverse complement strand
GGATAAGGGTCAGTGCGCGGGGCGCAGGCTGGTCCCTGCCCGGTCGCCGCGGAGCGCAGTCACATAGCTCAGCGGGTTGAGATACGAACCGTCGCCCGAATAGCTGTGGGTGATGAATTCGGCGCGGCCGCCGATGCTCTCGATCGGGACGGGGCCGCCCAGCCCCTTTTCCTCGAGCCCGAAGCGGCTGTCGGCGGACTGGTCGCGATTGTCGCCCATCAGGAAGACGTGCTCTGCGGGCACGCGGACGGGCGCGAAATTGTCGCGGGGCGAGATATAGCCGCTCGGCAAATACGTGTCGCCGAGATCGAGGACGTAATAGCGCGCGCCGTTCGGCAGCGTCTCGCGGAAGCGCGGGATCTCGCAATATTCGCGGCCATCGGCCTCCCGCTTGCGGAAAGGCGCGAGCATCGGCTCGTCGCAGGGGACATTGGCGTCGACCGGCAGCATCGCGACTCCCGCGGCGGCGCGCGGGACGGGCTTGCCGTTGAGGATCACCTGGCCGTGGCTGACTGCGATCGTGTCGCCGGGCAGGCCGATCACGCGCTTGATCAGGTCCGCGCCGTCGCCGCGCCGCGCCACCGTGACGATGTCGCCGCGCTCGGGCAGACGGCCGAACAGCCGGCCGGGCACCACGCCCGATCCATGGATCGAGAGCGAGGCGTAGGAGAAGCCGTAGGGATATTTGCTAACGATCAGCCGGTCGCCCTTCAGGAGCGCAGGCATCATCGAGCTCGATGGAATGTAGAAGGGCTTGGCCGCGACCGTCTGGAAGGTGAAGGCGCCTGCGACGAGCAGCACCCAGAAGAGCAAGGTGCGGCGCCAGCCGCCCCGGGCAGCCGCCGCCTCCGTCATGCTCAGGCCAGTTCCTTGCCCAGCAGCTCGCCGGCATCGAGCCCGAGCAGTGCGATATGCTCTTTCACGCGCGGCCAATAGCCGGTGAGGAAGCGCTCGCGCTCAGCGACGCGCAGCCGCTCGACCGCGCCGGGCAGCACGAACATGCCGACGCCGCGGCGGACCTCGACATAGCCGTCGTCCTGGAAACTCTGATAGGCCTTGGCCACGGTGAGCGGATTCGCACCATGTTCGGCCGCCAGCGCGCGCACCGAAGGGAGCTGGTCCCCGGCGCGGTACTGGCCGCGCAGGATCGCCGCGGCGATGCTGGCGCGAAGCTTCAGATATACGGGCGAGTCGTCGTGCTCGAGCGCTGTCATGGTGCTATAATACACCAATCGACTTTAAGGTCCAGCCCAAAACTGTGCGATTTCGGACAGTGCGGGACGAGGGCGCTCCTCCAGCGGGAATTGGGGCGTGCCGATGAAGACGAAACCGGCGATGCGCTCGCCTTCGCTGCCGAAAAGGTCGCGCACCGCTGGCGAATAGGCGGCCCAGCCGGTGATCCAGCCGCCGGCGAAGCCCATCGCGTGCGCGGCGTGAAGCAGGTTCATGCACACCGCGCCGGCGGACAGCTCCTGCTCCCAGACCGGGATCTTGTGGCCATGGATGGGGGTGGAGAGGACGACGACCAGCGCCGGGGCCTGGGTCGCGAACTGCGCCGCGGCCTCGACGTCGCGCCCGGTGCAGCCGTCCTTCTCCTGCCGGAGAATCTCGCCGAGCTTGAGGGCGAGCGCGGGGCGTTGCTCCGGCGGCACGACCACGAAGCGCCACGGCGTGAGCTTGCCGTGATCGGGGCTGCGCGCGGCGATCCCGATCATCTCTTCCAGCTGCTCCGGCGAAGGTCCGGGCTCGACCATGTCGCGCGGCTTGCCCGAGCGACGGGTGCGGAGATGGGCGAGGAGCGAGCTGGTGTCGTTGAGCATGGACGCGCATCTAGCTCAAACTCCCCTCCCTGCAAGGGAGGGGAAGGCGCGATGCTTTACACCCGCTTCATTCCGTCTAGTCTCGCCGCCCATGCGCCGGGCCCTGCCCGGAACCAGATATAAAAGGGCGAAAATCCGCATGGTCGACACTCCCACCGCCGACAGCCCGGCAGAGCCGGACATCACGCACGTCAATCCCGCCGCGGAGAAGACGTGGTTCGGGCATCCCCGCCAGCTCGCGCGGCTGTTCACCACCGAGATGTGGGAGCGGTTCGGCTATTACGGCATGCGGGCGCTGCTGACGCTGTACCTGACGCAGCACTTCATGTTCGGCGACCGACAGGCGACCGGGCTCTATGGCGGCTATACCGCGCTCGTCTATCTGACGCCGCTCGTCGGCGGCTACATGGCCGACCAGTTCCTCGGCTCGAAGCGCGCAGTGAAGTTCGGCGCGATCGTGATGTCGCTCGGCTATCTGATCCTGTGCTTCGGCGGGCCGACCGCCAGGCCGCACGCGACGATCGACGGCCAGCGCTACGAAGTCTCGATCGAGAAGCAGGCGGACAAGGAAGTCCGCTACGTGCTCGACGGCGCGCGCAAGCTCCAGATCAAGGGCAATGACGACGGCTCGGTCGACCTGATCGACGGCGGCACGGCGGTGCGCAAGATCGCCAAGGGCGGGTTCGAATCCGACGCCGATCGCAGCCCCTTCTACGTAATGGTGCTGCTGATCGCGCTGTCGATGGTCTCGGTCGGCAACGGCTTCTTCAAGCCCAACATCTCGACGATGGTCGGCGAGCTCTACGAGCAAGGCGACCGGCGGCGCGATACCGGGTTCACGATCTTCTACATGGGCATCAACCTGGGATCGCTCTTCTCGCAGATCCTCTGCCCCTGGCTCGCGGTGGCGTTCGACTGGTGGGTGGGCTTCCTGCTCGCCGCGATCGGGATGATGGTCTCGTGGAGCCTGATCCAGTTCAACGGCGGCCGGCTCGATGGCTATGGCGAACCTCCGGCCAAGGCGGGCGTCGATCGCCAGCAATGGGTTATCTATGTTGGCGCCTTGTGCGTCGTGCCGCTCTTCTACCTGCTCTACGTCAATCTGATGAACGCGCCCGAGCCGGTCGCGGGATCGGGCTTCGTCGGCTACATCGTCGCGCTGCCGCTGATGGGCAAATTGCTGTTCGGCTCGTTCCTGATCGGCGTGCCCGCGATCCTGATCTGGTCGTTCCTCGCGGGCAGCCGGCAGGAATTCCAGATGATGCTGGCGGCGATGGTGCTCATCGTCTTCAACGTGGTGTTCTGGACGCTGTTCGAGCAGGCGGGCTCGTCGCTGACGCTGTTCGCGGACCGCAACACCGATCTCTCGGTGTTCGGCCTGTTCACGATCACCGCGGGGCAGACCCAGTTCTTCAACGCCGCGTTCATCGTCATCCTCGCGCCGTTCATGTCGATGCTGTGGACCGGCCTCGCCAACCGGGGGATGGAACCGACGATTCCGGTGAAGTTCGGCATCGCGCTGATCGGCGTGGCGGCGGGCTTCCTGCTGCTCGTCTGGGGATCGAACTATATCGACTCCGCCTTCCGCGTGTCGGTGTGGTGGCTCGCCGGCCTCTATCTGATCCACTCGTTCGCCGAATTGTGCATTTCGCCGGTGGGGCTCAGCATGATCACCAAGCTCTCGATCGCGCGGATCGTGGGGCTGATGATGGGCGTGTGGTTCCTCTCGATCTCGGTCGCGCAATATGTCGCGGGCGTGGTCGCGCAATTCGCCAGCGTCGAGACGGTGGGCGGACAGGTCACCAACCTCAAGGTGAGCCTCGACACCTATGTCGGCGTGTTCACGCTGATCTCCGAATGGGCGATCGGGCTCGGCGTGCTGCTCCTGCTGCTGAGCTGGCCGCTCAAGAAGTGGATGCACGGCGTCAAATAAGCGCCGCGGCGGCACCGAAACCGAAAAGGGGGAGCGTCGCCGCTCCCCCTTCTTCATGTCACTGCGCCTGCTGGCGGCGATAGGTGAGCAAAAGCGAAACGAGCGAGAACATCGGAACCCCCGAATTTGAGTTTGCTGCAATGCAGCATCCAGATGGTCGGGAGTTGCGCTTCGTGCAACTGCAATGACTTCGGGGGAGAGTTGCACCAAGCGCAATCGTAGCGGCGGTGCTCAGGCCGCCGCGGGCTCCGCGGTCAGCTCCTTCAGCCGGTCCCAGCGCGTCGCGGCCATGCTCGGCCGCGCGTCCATCCGCGCGATCCACGCCGCGAGATTGGCGTGAGGGGCGAGCAGCTCGCGGCCCTCGTCCGAATGCGGCAGGAAGGTCAGGTGCGGGATCAGATGGACGTCGGCGAGGCTGAGCGCGTCGCCCGCCATGAACCGCCGGTCGCCGAGCAGCCGCGCGATTTCGTCGACGGCCTTCCTCGCCTCGGGCACCGCCGCCGCGATCGACTCCTCGTCGACCGGCAGCCCGAGCATCGGCGCAATCAGCCGCGGAAAGCTGATCCGGCCGCTGAGCGGCCCCGCGACGTAGCTGTCGGTGATGTTGAGAAGTTGGTCCATCCGCGCCGCCTGGCGGATGTCGGCGGGCGTGAAGCCCGGCGACGGCGCGACCCGATCGATGTAGCGCAGGATCGCCTGCGTCTCGTAGAGCTTGAAGCCGTCATGCTCCAGCGCGGGGATCTTGCCGAAGGGCTGGCGCTCGGCCGCCCATTCGGGCGTGCGGTTGGCGCCGAACGGGATCGCGGCGATACGCCAGTCGAGCCCTTTCTCCTCCAGCGCGATCAGCGGCGAGCGGACATAGGGGCTTCCCGGAATGCCGTGGACGGCGAACGCGCTCATTCTCCATTCTCCTTGTCGGCAAAGTCGCGGAACAGGCCGAGGAGCAGGCCCCAGCCCTCGGTGACGCCCTCGGCCATCGTCTTCGCCATGTCGCCGAAGCGTTCGAGCTGCTTATGGGTGAGCGTCACCAGCGTACCGCTCCCGTCCTCGACGAAAGTGACTTCGACCTCGGTAAGGAAGTCGGGATCGTATTTGAACTCGGCGGTGAGCTGCCAGCCGAGCACGACGCGGTGCGGCGGCTCCCATTCGAGCACCTGGCCCCAGGGACATTCGTTGCCCGCGGCATCACGTTCGAACCAGCGCCCGCCCGCCTGCGGCTCGACGACGATCGCGGTGAAGGGCTCGATCGCGATGTGATGCGTCGCCGCCCACCAGTCGCCCATCCGCGAGGTGAAGATCCGGAAGGCGCGATCGAGCGGGACCGCGACATGGATCGATCTGGATATGGGCGCGATGGTCATTCTTCCTCCGGGAGCAGCGATTCGGCATAGGCCTTGAAGTCGTCGAGCGCGCCGACCCAGAGCCGGTCGAGCCAGTCGCGGACCGCGCCGATCCCGCGCGGATCGATGCGGTAGATGCGGCGCGTGCCCGCTGCGGTCTCGGTCACGAGCCCGGCCTCCTTGAGCACGCGCAGATGCTGCGACACCGCGGGGCGCGACACCGGCAATCCCTCGGCGATCGCCCCCACAGCGGCGGGCGCCCGCGCGACGCGCTCGAACACTGCCCGCCTCGTGGGGTCGGCAAGCGCATCGAGCGCGGCGGCAGATCGGTTAGCCATGACTAACCGTAAGCTGCGCCTTACATATAAGTCAAGCGCACAAAAAAGCCCGGCATCGCTGCCGGGCTCCTTCGTTCGGCAATGCCCGCGGGCTTACCAGATATGCACGCGCTGCTCGGGCGGCAGATAGAGCGCGTCGCCCGGCTTGACGTTGAACGCCTTGTACCAGGCATCGACGTTGCGGACGACGCCGTTGACGCGCGCGGTCGCGGGCGAATGTGGATCGGTGAGCAGCTGCTGGCGGAGCGCATCCTCGCGCACCTTGGTCTGCCATGCCTGCGCATAAGCGAGGAAGAAGCGCTGGTCGCCGGTGAGGCCATTGATCACCTTCGCCTTGCCGTGGCGCGCCTGATAGCGCTGGAAGGCCGCATAGGCCGCCTCGATCCCGCCGAGGTCGCCGATATTCTCGCCCATCGTCAGCTCGCCCTTGATGTGCGTGCCGGGAACGGGCTCGTACGCGTCATACTGCTTGCCGAGCGCCGAGGTGCGCGCCTTGAACGCCGTCTTGGCCGCGTCGGTCCACCAATTCTCAAGCTTGCCGGTCGGGCCGAACTGGCTGCCCTGATCGTCGAAGCCGTGCCCCATCTCGTGGCCGATGATCGCGCCGATCGCGCCATAGTTCACCGCCGGATCGGCGTTCGGGTCGAAGAAGGGCGGCTGGAGGATCGCCGCCGGGAAGGTGATCTGGTTGCTGAGGCTGCTGTAATAGGCGTTCACCGTCTGCGGCGTCATGCTCCACAGCGAGCGATCGACCGGCTTGGCGAAGCGCGACAGCTGGAGCTGGTGCTGGAATTCGCCTGCGCGCATCGCATTGCCGAGCACGTCCCCGCGATCGACCTGCAGCGACGAATAGTCGATATATTTGACCGGATGGCCGATGCGCGGCTCGAACGCGGCGAGCTTGACGAGCGCCGCTTTCTTCGTCGCCGGATCCATCCAGGTCGAGCCCGAGATGCGCGACTGATACGCACCGCGAAGGTCCTCGATCAGCTCGCCCATCTGCTTTTCGGCCGCGGGCGGGAAATATTTGGCGACGTAGATCTCACCCACCGCTTCGCCGAGCGAACCGTTGACCAGCTGCACGCCGCGCTTCCAGCGATCGCGCTTCACCTGAACGCCGTTCAGCGTCTTCGAATAGAAATCGAAGCGCGTGTCATCGAACGCCTTGGGCAGGAACTGCGCGAAATCGCTGACGAAGCGGTACGCCAGATAGTCCTTCCACGTCTGCAGCGGCGTCGCGGTGAAGATCTTGCCGGTCGCAGTGATCGCGGTGTTGTTCGCCATGATCACCGTGGGCGAGGAATCGAGTCCGGCGGTCTTAAGCATCAGCGCCCAATCGAACTCCGGCGCCTTGCTCGCGAGGCCTGCGAGCGTCTCGGGATCGTTGAGCCGCTGGATGTCGCGGCTCTCGGCGGGCGACCATTGGACCTTGGCGATCGCGGTCTCGAGCGCGAAGATCGCGTCGGCCTTGGCGGCGGCATCGGGGATGCCGGCAAGCTCCTGGATCTTCTGGATGTATGCGCGATACGCCGTGCGGAACGCGTCGTACTTGGCGCCTTCGAGCAGATAATAATCGCGCGGCATGCCGAGATCGGCCTGCGACGTCACAGCCGTGTAGCGCGTCGGATCGGCGAGGTCGGGGATAATGCCGAGATCGACCGGGCTGGCATAGCCGGTGGTGGCGAACAGCACCTGGAGCGCCCCCAGATCGCTCACCGCGGCGATGCGATCGAGATACGGCTTGAGCGGCGCAGTGCCGCGCGCCTCGATCCCGGCCTCGTCCATCCATGCCGCGTAATAATCGCCGACCTGCTTGCCCTTGGCGCCATAGGCCGCAGGGTTCGCCGCCATATCGTCGAGGATGCCGCGGACATTGGCCTCCGCGTCGACCGTCAGCATCGTGCCGAAGCCCGCCGAGGCGCGATCGGGCGCGATCTGCACGCGGTCCGCCCAGCTGCCGTTGGCATAGGTCCAGAAATCGTCGCCCGGCTTCACCGTCGTCTTGTGCGCAGTGAGGTCGATGCCGAAGCTGCCATATTTGGGCGCCGCCGGCGCCGCGGTCTGCGCGAGCGCCGGAACCGCCACCGCGACCAGCGCCACGCCCGCGGCGAGGCGCGCCAGAGTATTGATAACCATGGATGAAAATCCCCGTCCCACTAACTGTATCAGGCGGATGTAACGCCTCGGGGAACGTCTCGCAATCGGGATTCGGGTTTCCCGATTGTACGCTCTAGCCCACGCGATTGGCGAGCAGATCGTCGACCACGGCGGGATCGGCGAGCGTGCTGGTGTCGCCCAGATTGCTCGTGTCGCCCTCGGCGATCTTGCGCAGGATGCGGCGCATGATCTTGCCCGAGCGCGTCTTAGGCAGGCCCGGCGCGAACTGGAGCGCGTCCGGCGAGGCGATCGGGCCGATCTCCTTGCGCACCCAGGCACGCAACTCGTCGCGCAGCGAGTCGCCCGCGGTTTCGCCGGCGTTCAGGGTGACGTAGGCGTAGATGCCCTGCCCCTTGATGTCGTGGGGCATGCCCACCACCGCCGCCTCGGCCACCTTGGGGTGGAGCACGAGCGCGCTCTCGACTTCGGCGGTCCCCATGCGGTGCCCCGAGACGTTGATCACGTCGTCGACCCGGCCGGTGATCCAGTAATAGCCGTCCTCGTCGCGGCGGCAGCCGTCGCCGGTGAAATATTTGCCCGGATAGGTGGTGAAATAGGTCTGGAAGAAGCGATCGTGATCGCCCCAGACGGTGCGCATCTGCCCCGGCCAGCTGCGCGCGATGCAGAGGTTGCCCTCGGTCGCGCCGACAAGGACATTGCCTTCCGAATCGACGATCTGCGGATCGACGCCCGGCATCGGGCGCGTCGCCGATCCCGGCTTGAGCGGCGTCGCGCCGGGCAACGGCGCGATCATCGTGCCGCCGGTTTCGGTCTGCCACCAGGTGTCGACGATCGGGCAGCGACCTTCGCCCACCACGTCGTGATACCAGCGCCACGCCTCGGGATTGATCGGCTCGCCGACAGTGCCGAGCAGCTTGATCGACTTGCGCGAAGTGGCGTGCACGAACTCGTCGCCCTCGCGCATCAGCGCGCGCAGCGCCGTGGGCGCGGTATAGAGGATCTCGACCTTGTGCCGGTCGGCGACCTGCCAGATGCGGCTGGCGTCGGGCCAGTTGGGCACACCTTCGTACATCAAGGTCGTCGCGCCGTTGGCGAGCGGGCCGTAGACGATATAGCTGTGCCCGGTGACCCAGCCGATATCGGCCGCGCACCAATAGATCTGGCCGGGCCGGTAATCGAAGACGAGCTCATGGGTGAGGCTCGCCCAGAGCAGATAGCCGCCCGACGAGTGGAGCACGCCCTTGGGCTTGCCCGTCGATCCCGAGGTGTAGAGGATGAAGAGCGGGTCCTCGGCGCCCATCGGCTCGGGCGGGCAATCGGCGGGGACGTTCGCGGCGGCCTCGTGGAGCCACACGTCGCGGCCGGGTTGCATCGCCACCGCGCCGCCGGTCGCCTTGACCACGATCACCTTCTCGAGCGCGGGCGCGAGCGCCGCGGCGGCATCGACATTGGCCTTGAGCGGGACCTTGCGGCCGCCGCGCCGGCCCTCGTCGGCAGTGATGCAGAAGGCCGAATCGCAATCGGTGATGCGCCCGGCCAATGCCTCGGGCGAGAAGCCGCCGAACACCACCGAATGGACCGCTCCGATCCGCGCGCAGGCGAGCAAGGCGAACGCCGCTTCGGGGATCATCGGCATGTAGATCGTGACGCGGTCGCCCTTTCGGACGCCCTCGCCCTTGAGCACATTAGCGAGGCGGCAGACCTCGGCATATAGCTGACGATAGGTGTAGCTGCGCGGCGCCTCGGCAGGGTCGTCGGGCTCCCACAGGATCGCGACCGCGTCGCCGCGCTTCGCCAGGTGCCGGTCGATGCAGTTCGCCGCGACGTTCAGCCTGCCGTCGGCGAACCAGCGGATGTGGAAGTCTGCTTCGTCGAACGACCAGTCGCCGGCAAGCTCGGGGCGCTTGATCCAGTCGAGCCGGCGCGCCTGCTCGAGCCAGAAGCTGCCCGGATCGGCGAGGCTGCGCCCGTACAGCTTCTCATAGCCCGCGGCGTCGACGCGCGCGCGGCGCGCCCATTCGTCTGGTACCGGATAGACGCTGCTCTCGGACATCACGACTCCGCTGAAGGGATTCGCCTCCCTTCTGCCCAAGCCGGGCGGCCGCGCCAAGCACGAGAATCCGTTGCGGATGCGCTCCGATCCGCAGGCGCGCGGGGTTCGCGACATATTGCGACAATATTTCGATGGAACAGAAGCGCCTCCGCAATCATCTTGTCGCCAATGCCCAATCGCCCCCTCGCCCTGACGCTCGCGCTCGCGATGCCGCTCGCCGCCTGCTCGGTGGGCCCAGACTATCGTCCGCGCGCGGCGAGCGAGCTGGGCGTGCCCGACGCTTATTCGGTGGCGGCCGACCAGCGCGCGCGCGAGGACCTGACGCGCTGGTGGACGAAATTTGACGATCCGACGCTCGGCAGCCTGGTCGAGCGCGCGCAGGCGGCGAACCTCGATGTGGCGCAGGCCGTGACGCGGCTCAGGCAGGCCCGCGAATCGCTGGTCCAGCAGCGCGCCGGGCTGCTGCCCGAGGTCGGCGCGTCGGCGGGATATTCGCGGAGCGTGCCGATCACCGGATCGACCGGCGGGCGCAACGACAGCTTCTCGATCGGCGCGGATGCCAGCTATCAGGTAGACTTGTTCGGCGGCGTGCGCCGCGGCGTCGAATCGGCGCGTGCGGGCTATGAGGCCGCGGGCTTCGACTATGCGACGGTGCTGATCTCGATCGAGGCGGAGACCGCGCGCAACTATGTGCTCGCGCGCGAGGCGCAGGCGCAGCTCGCCAATGCGCGCGATTCGCTGGGCATCGCCGACGAGAATCTCCAGATCGCCGGGTGGCGCGTGCAGGCGGGGCTCGTCTCGTCGCTCGATCAGGAGCAGGCCCGCGCATCGCGCGCGCAGGTCGCCGCGGGCATCCCGAGCCTTGAGGCGGCGTATAATGGCTATGTCTCGCGGCTCGGCGTGCTCACCGGGCAGGCGCCCGGCGCGCTCAAGGCCGAGCTCGAGGCAGTCAAGCCGATCCCGCGCGGGCCCGCGAGCGTCGCGACCGGCATCCCCGCCGAGACGCTGCGCCAGCGCCCCGACGTGCGCGCCGCCGAGCGCAACCTCGCCGCGGCGACCGCCAATATCGGCGTCGCCAGCGCGCAGCTCTTCCCCTCGCTCTCGATCGGCGGGAGCATCGATGCGGGTTCCTCGGCGCTCTCCTCGATCTTCGACGCGATCAGCGGGCGGCTGTTCGCCAATATCGCGCAGGCGATCTTCGACGGCGGGCGGCGCCAGAGCCAGGTCCGCTCGGCCGAGGCCGCCGCCGACAGCGCGTTCATCGGCTACAAGCAGACCGTGCTGACCGCGCTCGAGGATATCGAGAACGCCGTCGTCGCGCTGCAGGCGGCGCAGCGGCGCGAGGCCGAGTTCCGCATCGCGCTCGACGCGGCGAACAACCAGACCTTGCTCGCGCGGATGCAATATCGCTCGGGGCTCACCGACTTCACGACGCTCAACCAGGCCGAGGCCTCGCTGCTTTCGGCCAAGAACGGACTGGTCGGCGCGCAATCCGATCAGGCGACCGCGCTCATCCAGCTTTACCAGGCGCTGGGCGGCGGCTGGGATTCGAGCGTCACCCCCACCGCTCCCACGACAGGCAGCACCGCCAATGGCAACTGAGACCAAGCAGAATCTCGACGCGTTCCTGGGGACGCCGCCGCGGCCCTGGTGGCGGCGCTGGCTCAAATGGGGGCTGATCGGGCTCGGCGCGGTGCTGCTGATCCTGCTCGCATTGAAGCTGTTCGGCGGCAGTACCGAGACGCACTATTCGACCGACGCAGTCGAGCGCGGCAATCTGACCGTGACCGTGTCGGCGACGGGCAAGCTCGCGCCGACCAACCAGGTGCAGGTCGGCTCGGAATTGTCGGGTCTGGTCGAGACTGTGACGGTCGACGTCAACGACCGCGTCGTGAAGGGCCAGCCGCTCGCGGTGCTCGATACCTCGAGGCTCGACGACGCGATCACCCAGAGCAAGGCGGCACTCAACGCCGCGACCGCCACCGTCGCGCAGAACCAGGCGACGCTCGCCGAATCGCAGGCGCAGCTCGCGCGCATGGAGGAAGTAAGCCGGCTTTCGGGCGGCAAGGTGCCCGCCAAGGTCGAGCTCGAACAGGCGCGCGCCGCGGTGGCGCGCGCGGTCGCCAATGTCCGCGCGGCGCAGGCGAACGTCGTGTCGCAGCGCGCGGCGCTCTCCTCGAACGAGACGCAGCGCTACAAGGCCGTAATCCGATCGCCCGTGAACGGCGTGGTCCTCGCGCGCCAGATCGACGAGGGACAGACCGTCGCGGCATCGTTCAACACGCCGACCTTGTTCGTGATCGCCGAGGACCTCTCGGCGATGGAGCTGCAGGTCGCGATCGACGAAGCGGACGTGGGCTCGGTCAAGGAAGGCCAGCTCGCGAGCTTCACGGTCGACGCCTTCCCGGGCAAGACCTTCCCGGCGACGATCACGCGCGTCGACCTGGGCTCCAACCTTTCCGCCCAATCGACCACGACGACCGCGAGCACCACGCAGAGCCAGGTCGTCTCCTATGCCGCAACGCTGAGCGTGGCGAACCCCGACCAGCAGCTCCGCCCGGGAATGACCGCGACCGCGGAGATCGTCACCAAGTCCAGGCCCAACGTGCTGCTCGTCCCCAATGCCGCGTTGCGCTTCACCCCCGCGACTCCGGACGCCAGCCCCAGCGCAAGCGCCTCGGGAGGCATCGCCGGCGCGCTGGTGCCGCGCGGAAGGCGGCGCGGCGGCAATCGCGACGGCAACGAGAAACAGGCGACGGGCGGCAACGCCACCGGCCAGCAGACCGTCTATATCCTTGGGCCCGACGGCAAGCCCCAGCCGGTGCAGGTCACGATCGGCGATACCAACGGCACCGTCACCGAAGTAACCGGCGGCAATCTGAAGCCCGGCGACAAGGTGATCACCGGCCAGCTCGCGGGCAATGGCAACGGCCAGCGGCGCTCGGGCGGCGGCGGCCAGCGCCGTCAGGGAGCCTCGGGCGGCGGCCAGAGCGGCGGCGGTTCCGGCGGAGGAGCGCAGCGTGGCGGCTGATGCCCCGCTGATCCAGCTCCGCCGCGTCACCAAGACCTATGGCGAGGGTGCGACGGCGTTCCAGGCGCTGAAGGGCGTCGATCTCGACATCCACGCCGGCGATTTCGTCGCGGTGATGGGGCCGTCGGGATCGGGGAAGTCGACGACGATGAACATCCTCGGCTGCCTCGACGTGCCCTCGGGCGGCGAGTTCCTGTTCAAGGGCGTGCATGTCGAAGCGCTCGAGCGCGACCAGCGCGCCCTCCTGCGCCGCAAATATCTGGGCTTCGTCTTCCAGGGCTTCAACTTGCTCGCGCGGACTTCGGCGCTCGAGAATGTCGAGTTGCCTCTGCTTTATCGCGGTGATCCCAAGGAGCAGCGCCGCACGATGGCGATGGCCGCGCTCGACAAGGTCGGACTCAAGGAGTGGTGGGACCATACTCCCGCCGAACTCTCGGGCGGCCAGCAGCAGCGCGTCGCGATCGCCCGCGCGATCGTGACCAGCCCCGACGTGCTCCTCGCCGACGAGCCGACCGGCAACCTCGATTCGGAGCGCTCGGTCGAGATCATGCAGCTGCTCACCGACCTCAACAAGACGAGCAACATCACCGTGCTGATGGTGACGCACGAGCCCGACATGGCCGCCTTCGCGCGGACGATCGTCCACTTCAAGGACGGGCTGGTCGAGCGGATCGAGGGGCATCACCGCCAGGGCGAGGCGGTAGCGTGAGGAGTGTCCTTCATAAATCCCCCTCCCGCTTGCGGGAGGGGTCAGGGGAGGGCCTGTCCCTCACCTGCATCGCCTGCGAACACGCCCTCCCCCGACCCTTCCCGCACGCGGGAGGGGAGAAGTAATGTTCGGCACCACCTTCGTCCTCGCGATCCGGTCGATCCTCAGGCACAAGCTGCGCTCGTTCCTGACCACGCTCGGCATCATCATCGGCGTCGCCGCGGTGGTCACGATGGTGACGCTCGGCAAGGCGACCACCGCCGCGGTCCAGCAATCGATCTCGGCGCTCGGCACCAACATCCTCCAGGTCCGCCCCGGCCAGGGCTTCGGCCGCGGCGGCGGCGGGCCACGCCCGCCCGATTTCGAGGAAGACGACGTGACGGCGATCCGCCGGCAAGTGACCGGCGTCACCGCCGTCGCGCCGCAGGCGCAGTCGAGCGCCACCGTCATCTACAACGGCGCCAACTGGTCTACGACGATCAACGGCACGACCGCCGACTATTTCCGCGTCCAGCCCTGGCCGCTCGCCGAGGGGCGCATCTGGAACCGGCAGGAGGAGATGGCGGGCAAGGCGGTGTGCATCATCGGCAACACCGTGCGCACCAATCTCTTCCGCGGCGGATCGGCGGTGGGCGACCGCATCCGCGTCAATGGGGTCTCGTGCGACGTGATCGGCGTGCTCTCGACGCGCGGCCAGGCCGGGTTCGGCGGCGATCAGGACGATGTGATCATCATGCCGATCAAGCAGGTCCAGCGCCGCTTCACCGGCAATCGCGATATCCGCCTGATGCTCGTCGGCACCGACCCCGACTACGACAGCGCGCAGGTGCAATCGGGGATCACCGACCTGCTGCGCGAGCGGCGCCAGATCACCGGCGGCAAGCAGGACGACTTCAACATCTTCGATACCGCGCAGATCAGCGCGACGCTGACCGGCACGACGACCCTGCTCACCCGGATCGTCGCCGCGGTGGCGGGAATCAGCCTCGTCGTCGGCGGGATCGGGATCATGAACATCATGCTCGTCTCGGTCACCGAGCGGACGCGCGAGATCGGCATCCGCCTCGCGATCGGCGCGGTCGCGAGCGAAGTGCTGATGCAGTTCCTCGTCGAGGCCGTCGTGCTGTCGATGCTCGGCGGCGTGATCGGGCTGCTATTGGCGCAACTCGCGGTCGCGCTGATGTCGTATCTGGGCGGATTGCCTTTCCTGTTCGACGTGCAGATCAACACGATCGCCTTCGCCATCTCGGCGATCATCGGCGTGGTGTTCGGCTATTTCCCCGCGCGGCGCGCCGCCGCGCTCAACCCGATCGACGCGCTTCGCCACGAATAGGCGAGGCCCCGTCGCTCGGCAGCCCGTAGAGCTCGCGCAGCTCGACCAGATCGTCCTGCGTGTCGATGTCGACCAGCTCGGCGGGGGGCGCGACGACATGGTGGCCGCGCTTGATCAGCTCGACCGCGCCTTCGGCCCCGTCGATCGCCAGCAGTTGCGGGAAAACGTCCCTGCCGAACAGCGCGGGCGGCATCGGCCGCACGCCGTCGCTCGACGCGACGATCGTCGCGGGACCGTCGGCGGCGTCGAACATACGATGGACGTGCGCGGCGGTGACGCGCGGCATGTCGGCAAGCGCGACGAGCACCGCTTCGGCGCCCAGCTCCTTCGCCGCCAAGACGCCCCGGCAGAGCGATCGCGCGCGGCCGCGCGAGGGATCGGGATTCTCCACCACGCGATAGCCGAGCGCGGCGAAGTCCAGCGCGGTGTCGGAGACGATCGCGATGCGCGCGCGAAAGGGAATCTTCTCGAGCGCAGTCACGACGTGGAAGGCGAGCGGCTTGTCGAGAAAGGGTTCGGCGAGCTTGTCGCCATCGTCGAACCGGCGCGAACGCCCCGCGGCGAGGAGGATCAGCGCGGTTTGTTGCGGCTCCAGCATCATCGCCAAAACGCGCGGGGCCCGAAAATATCCCAACCTGGGCTATCGGCCATCCGCCTTGGTACCGTCACATCGCCCGGCTAGCCGTACCGCGATGCGCACGCTCGTCCTGCTGATCGCCTTGCTGGCTTCCGGGCCCTCGCTGGGGCAGAAAGCTCCGGTGACCCAGCCCATCGTCATCGCGCATCGCGGCGCATCGGGCGAGCGCCCCGAACACACCTTGCTCTCTTACAGCCTCGCCATCGAGCAGGGCGCCGACTTCATCGAGCCCGACCTCGTGCCGACCAGGGACGGCGTGCTGGTCGCCCGGCACGAGAACGAGATTTCGGGCACCACCGATGTCGCGTCGCACCCCGAATTCGCCGATCGAAGGACGACCAAAACAATCGACGGTTCTGCGATCACCGGCTGGTTCACCGAGGATTTCACGCTCGCCGAGCTCAAGACCCTGCGCGCCCGCGAGCGCCTGCCCCAACTTCGCCCGGACAATATGAAGTTCGACGGCGAGGCCGAGATCCCGACGCTCGACGAAATCATCGCGCTGGCGAAGAAGGCGTCGCAGGAAACCGGCCGGACGATCGGCATCTATCCCGAGACCAAGCACCCGAGCTATTTCGCCTCGATCGGCTTGCCGCTCGAGGCGCGCCTCGTCGACAGGCTCAAAGCGGCGGATTGGGAGAGTGCCGATGCGCCGGTTTTCATCCAGTCGTTCGAAGTGAAGAACCTCAAGCAATTGAAGGGCATGACGCATGTCCGCCTGATCCAGCTGATGCAGGTCGCGGGTGGGCCGGCGGACGGCGCGGCGCCCAGCTATGCCGCGATGGCGACGCCCGAGGGGCTGAAGGCCGTCGCTGCCTACGCCTGGGGGATCGGACCCGAGTTGGCGATGATCGCGACCGACAAGGGCAAGCCGAGCACCCTGGTCGCCGATGCGCATGCCGCCGGCCTCAAGCTCCATCCCTGGACCTTCCGCGCCGAGAATTTCTTCCTGCAGCCCGCATGGCGCGAAGGCATGGATCCGCGCGTTCATGGTAGGCTCACGCAGGAAATCCAATATTTCCTGTCGCTTGGTATCGACGGTTTCTTCACGGATTTCCCCTATATCGGGGTCGAGGCGGGGGGGGGGGGGCGCGGGGGGGGGG
>JAEWCK010000229.1 GCA_023390675.1 Pseudomonadota bacterium | reverse complement strand
GCGCCCGACCGCACCCCGGTGATCACCGCCGCCGCGCCGATCACTGAGCTCGGCGTGGTGATGACCACGGTCAATGCGCGCGACATCACCCAGACGGTACGTGCCGAGCGCTTTCGCCTTAGCATGGTGCTGCTCGTCGTCGCGGGCGCGTCGATCCTGCTCTCGCTGTTCCTCGCGCGGACGATCGTGCGGCCGCTCCGCCTGCTGTCGCGCGCGGCGATCCGCGTGCGACTGGGGCGCGCGCGCGAAGTGGTCGTGCCGCGTCTTCCCGACCGCAGCGACGAGATCGGGCTGCTCGCGCGCGCGCTTTCGGACATGACGCAGGCGCTGCGCGCGCGGATCGACGCCACCGAGGCCTTCGCTGCCGATCTGGCGCACGAGCTCAAGAATCCCCTCGCATCGCTGCGCTCGGCGGTCGAGGGGCTCGGCCATGTCCGCAAGAAGGAGCAGCGCGACCAACTGCTCGAGATCGTACGCGACGACGTGCTGCGGCTCGACCGGCTGATCAGCGACATCTCCGAGGCTTCGCGGCTCGACGCGCAATTGAGCCGCGCGACCTTCGAGCCGGTCGATGTCGGCGCGATGATCCAGGCGCTGATCGACGGCCGCGAGGCGCGCGGGCTGCCCCGAGGGGTGCGCATCGCTTTCGATCGCGGGCGTGGCGCGCGGATGACGGTGATCGGCGAAGGCGCGCGGCTGGAGCGCGTGTTCGAGAATCTGATCGAGAACGCGGTCTCCTTCTCGCCCGACGACGGACTCATCGCGATCGCGGCGTCGAGCGATACGAGCTACCTCACCGTCCGTGTGGAGGACGAAGGCCCCGGCGTTCCCGAGGAAGCGCGCGAGAACATCTTCCGCCGCTTCCACTCGGTGCGCCCCGAGAGCGAGGCCTTCGGCCAGCATTCGGGGCTGGGGCTTGCCATCGCGCGGACGATCGTCGAGGGCCATCAGGGTAGCATTTCGGTCGAATCGCGGGAGGATCGGTTGAGCGGGGCGCGGTTCGTGGTGCGGTTGCCGCTGGCGGCGCGCGGCTGATGGCGGAGCTGTCCTCCGAGACGATCGCGGCGGGCTGCGTGTCGCTCGACGGCAAGGGCGTGCTGATCGAGGCGAAGTCCGACGATTGCCGGACCGACTTGCTGCTGCGCCTCATCGATCGCGGCGCGACTCTGGTCTCCGATGCCCGCACGATCTGCCGCCGCCACGACAGAACGCTCGTCGCTAGCCCGCCCGCGGACGCTGCCGGACGCATCGATATCCGCGGCATCGGCACGGTCGAGCGCGAGCATTTCGAGCAGGCGCCGGTTGCGCTGCTGATCGTCGCGCTCGACGCTGCGCCGCGCATGCCCGAGGAGCGCCGCGTCCGGCGGATCGCCGGAGTCGACGTGCCGGTGCTCGCATTGGGGCCGCTTGATCCCGCCGCACCGATCAAGGTCGAGCTCGCGCTCAAGGCGTTCACGGCATGAGCCGGCGGCCCAAGCAGATTCTGCTCGTCACCGGCATGTCGGGCGCGGGCAAGTCGACGGTGCTGCGCACGCTCGAGGATCTCGGCTGGGAAGTCGTCGACAACCTGCCGCTGCTCCTGCTCAATCGCCTGCTCGACACCGCGCCTGCCGAGGGCATCGACGGCGACGACGACCGCCCGCTCGCGATTGGCATCGGCACCCAGACGCGCGGCTTCGATTCCGAGAGCATCGTCCGCCGCATCAAGAAGCTCCGTGAGGAACATGGTCACGACGTCGGCACGCTCTTCCTCGAATGCGGCGGGAGCGAGCTCGAGCGGCGCTATTCGGAGACGCGGCGCCGGCACCCCCTGGCGCAGGACCGCCCCGCGCAGGACGGCATCGCGCGCGAGCGCGAGATGCTCGTGCCGCTCCGGCGCTGGTCGAACCGGTTGATCGACACTACCGACATGTCGTCGAACGATCTCGCCCAGCAGATCCGCTCGACCTTTTCGGTCGAGGGGACGGGGCAGACGACGCTCACGATCGTGTCGTTCGGCTTCGCGCGCGGACTGCCGCGCAACGCCGATCTGGTGTTCGACATGCGTTTCCTCAGGAACCCTTATTGGGTCGAGTCGCTTCGTGCCGGAACGGGCAAGGACGCCGAAGTGGCCGAATATATCGCGAGCGATCCCGCTTATGGACAGGCGATGGCGCAGATCGAATCGCTCCTGCTCCTGCTCCTGCCGCGCTATCAGGCTGAAGGAAAAGCCTATGTCACGGTGGCGTTCGGCTGCACGGGCGGTCGCCATCGCTCGGTGCATGTGGCCGAACGGATGGCGCGCCGGTTGCGCGAGGAAGGTTTTTCGCCCACGGTATTGCACCGCGATACGAAGACCGCGCCGCAGGACTCGCTGGAGGGGGCCCCGGTGACCATATGAGGGGGCGGAGTACACAATGATTGGTCTGGTTCTCGTGACGCACGGACGACTCGCGGAAGAGTTCGTCGTCGCGATGGAGCATGTCGTGGGCAAGCAGGAGCGGATCGCAGCGATCTGTATCGGGCCCGAGGACGATATGGAAAGCCGCCGCGCGGATATCGCCACGGCGATCGCGAGCGTCGATTCGGGGCGCGGCGTGATCGTGCTCAGCGACTTGTTCGGCGGAACGCCGTCCAATCTCGCCATCTCGCTGATGGAAGCGGGCAAGGTGGAGGTGATCGCCGGAATCAACCTGCCGATGCTCATCCGCCTGGGCTCCGCGCGCAAGTCGATGAAAGTGACCGAAGCCGTGGCGGCAGCGCGCGATGCAGGCCGCAAATACATCACCGTCGCTTCCGAAGTGCTTGGCGAGGCCGCCGCTTGAGCCGGGCGACGCGCACCGTCACGATCGAGAACAAGCGCGGGCTGCACGCCCGCGCAAGCATGGCGTTCGTCACGCTCGCCACTGCGCAACCTTGCGAGCTCACTGTCGAGAAGGACGGCGCCTCGGCCTCGGGCACTTCGATCCTCGACCTGATGATGCTCGGCGCCGCGCGGGGGGATGCGATCACGATCAGCGCCGAGGGCGAAGGCGCGGAGAATGCCGTCCAGGCGCTGGTCGAGCTGGTCGAGGCCCGCTTCGGCGAAGATTAGGAGCAGGGCTGCATGCCCCGCGAGATAACCGCCTTTTCCAATCCCCTCATCAAGCGCGTCCGCAATTTGCGCGACAAGCGGCATCGGCGCGAGGAAGGGCGTTTCCTTGCGGAGGGGCTGCGCATCCTCACCGAGGCGCACGAGGCGGGTCGCCTGCCCGAGTTCCTGTTTTTCGCAAAGGACATGGCGACGCACCCGTTCGTCCGCACGCTGGTCGCCGCGACCGAGGCCGCGGGCGGCGAGGCGATCGAGACCAATGCCGACATTCTCTCCAAGCTCTCGGGCAAGGACAATCCGGGCGCGGTGGTGGGCGTATATCCGGAGTTCGTCGTCGGGCTCGCGGAGCTCGATCGCAGCAAGGCCGCGATCTGGCTGGTCGCCGAGCGGCTGCGCGATCCGGGGAACATGGGCACCATCCTGCGCACCGCCGACGCGGTCGGCGCGGGCGGGCTGGTCCTCGTCGACGACTGCGTCGATCCCTTCTCGGTCGAGGCGGTGCGCGCGAGCATGGGCGCGCTGTTCACTGTGCCGGTGGCGCGCGCCTCGTGGGACGAATTCCGCAGCTGGCTGCGCTCAGGCCCCGGCCAGCTCGTCGGGCTCAGCCTCGATACCGAGCACGATTATCGCGCGCCCGAATACGCGGCCCCGACCTTTCTGCTGACCGGCAACGAGGCGCAGGGCATGCCCGATTTCATGGCCGCGGAATGCGATCTGCTCGTCAAGATCCCGATGCTCGGCAAGGCCGACAGCCTGAATGCGGCTGTGGCGACGGCAGTAATGGCGTATGAGGTGCTCAACCAGGGGAGGTGATCATGCTCCACAAGCTGACAGCGGTACTCGCCGCTCTGTGCCTGCTTCCCGCCGCCGCGCTCGCCCAGAAGGCGCCGCCGGCCAGTTATTACGACACCAACGGACATTCCGACGCAATCGCGGGCGGCGCCCGGATGATCACGATCGACACGCCCAAGGGCAAGTTCCGCGTCTGGACCAAGCGGATCGGCAACAACCCCAGGCTCAAGGTGCTGCTGCTCCATGGCGGCCCCGCAGTGCCCCACGACTATCTCGAGGCGATGGACAGCTTCCTGCCCGGCGAGGGCGCCGAATATTATTACTACGATCAACTCGGCGCGGGAAACAGCGACAGGCCCGACGACAATTCGCTGTGGACGCTCGACCGCTTCGTCGACGAAGTCGAGCAGGTGCGCAGCGCGCTGGGGCTGACCAAGGCCAATTTCTGCCTGTTCGGGCAGAGCTGGGGCGGGCTGCTGGCGATGGAATACGCGCTGCATCACCAGGATGCGCTCAAGTGCATGATCGTCTCGAACATGATGGCGTCGGTCCCCGCGTATAACGACTATGCCAAGCGTGTGATCATGCCGGCGATGGACCAGAAGCTGCTCGCCGAAGTGAAGGCGATGGAGGCTTCGGGCAAGACGGACGATCCGCGCTACATGCAGATCCTCGTGCCGATGCATTACGAACAGCACTTCCTGCGCATGCCCGCCGATCAATGGCCCGAACCGGTCCAGCGCGCGTTCGCCAGGATCAACGGGCCGGTCTATTCGCTGATGCAGGGTCCGAGCGAACTCGGCGCGGGCGGCATCCTGGTGAACTGGGACCGGTTCGACGATCTTGCCAAGATCACCGTGCCGACGCTGGTGATCGGCGCGCGCTACGATACGATGGATCCGGCCTATATGGAGAAGATGGCGCGCCGGCTCCCGCACGGCGAATATCTCTACTGCCCCAAGGGCAGCCACATGGCGATGTACGACGATCAGGCGGTTTATTTCGCGGGACTGCTCAGGTTCCTGCGGCGTTTCGAATGAAGCTGAACGGCGGCTAATCGTTGCGGCCACGAACCGTTCAGCCGCGGGCACGCATTGGATCGGCCAAAGGAGTGACGCCATGCGTGTTTCGATGTTCGCCGCCGCCAGCCTGATCGCCCTCGCTGCGCTGCCCGCCGCCGCGCAGCCGGGGACCTATACCGCGCGCGGGACCGAGCCCTTCTGGTCGCTGACGATCGGGGCCAGGACGATGACCTTCACTGCCCCCGGCCGCCGAACGGTCAGCGTGCCGACGCCCAGGGTGATCCACGGCTTTGCGGGTGAAATCTGGCAGAGCAAGCGGCTGAGCGTCAGCACGCGGCATGCCGAGTGCAGCGACGGGATGAGCGACCGCACCTATCCCGACACGGTCACGGTGATCGTCGACGGGCGCAACTACAAGGGTTGCGGCGGCGAGCCGCGCGCCGAGGCGCCGCACGGCGCAGCGATCGACGGCAGCTGGCGGATCGAAGCGCTCTACGGCCGTCCGGTGAGCCCGCAGACTTCGCCGACGGTCACTTTTCGGAGCGGCCGGATGAGCGGCAATGCGAGCTGCAACCATTTCAGCGCCAGCTATCGCTTCGAGCGCGGCAAGCTGGTTGCCGGGCCGATCGCGAGCACGCGCAAATTCTGCGCGCTACGCGTCCAGAACGTGCAGGACAGTACGGTGACGAGGCTTTTCGAGAAACCGCTGAGCGTCAGCCGGAATCGCGCGGGCAAGCTCGTGCTGACGAGTCCCGAAGGCACGACGATGACGCTCGCACCCACGCGGTGACGCGTGCCGTAGCGTCCGGACGGGCGGGATAGACAGGCCCCATCGTTGCGGTATCAAACCGCATGGCCCTGCCCCCCTTGTTCGATCGCCTCCGGCTTCCCGTCATCGGCGCGCCGCTCTTCATCATCTCGGTGCCCGATCTGGTGATCGCGCAGTGCAAGGCGGGGATCGTCGGCTCCTTCCCGGCGCTCAACGCGCGGCCCGAGAGCCTGCTCGACGAATGGCTCCACCAGATCACCGAGGAGCTGGCCGCCTGGGACCGCGACCATCCCGATACGCCGGCGGCGCCGTTCGCGGTCAACCAGATCGTCCACCGCTCCAACCCGCGGCTCGCGCACGACGTGGCGGCCTGCGCCAAGTGGAAGG
>JAEWCK010000133.1 GCA_023390675.1 Pseudomonadota bacterium | reverse complement strand
GCTCGTCGCGCGCGTCGCGGCCGCGGTCGCCGATCGCGCGGGGCTTGCGGAAGTCGAAGACGGTGCCGGCGACGGGGCGCATCTCGCCCAGGGGGATCAGCCCCTCGTCGACGGGCAGGTAGCTCTGCGCGGGGATGGTGACGACGAGGCCCATCGCGCCGTTCGAGGAGCCTTCGCCCGAGAGGTTCCAATAAGCGTGGTTGGAGATGTTGACGATCGTCGTCCTGTCGGTCGTCGCCTTGTATTCGATCGTCAGGTTGTTGCGCTCGTCGAGCGAATAGGTCGCGTCGACCGTCAGCGTGCCGGGATAGCCCTGATCGCCGTCGGGGCTGACATAGCGCAAGGTGACCGAGGCGACCGGGCCGCTCTTCACCGAGACGACGTCCCACAGCACCTTGTCGAAGCCCATGGTGCCGCCGTGGAGCGAATTCTTGCCGTCGTTGACCGGCGTCTGGAACGTCTGGCCGTCGAGCCGGAAGCGGCCGCCGGCGAGGCGATTGGCGAAGCGGCCGACCGTCCCGCCGAAATATTGCGGCTTTGCGAGATAGGGCGCGAGCTCGTCATGGCCGAGCGCGACGTCGGCCTTGCGGCCATTGCGATCGGGCATGATCAGCGACTGGAGCGTCGCGCCGTAACTGATGATGTTGGCCGAGACGCCGCGCGCATTGCTGAGCGTGACCGACGTGACGACGCGGCCGTCGGGGAGTGTGCCGAAGCGCGACTTCTTCGCGTCCCCGGCGAGCGCCGGCGCGGCTACGAGCGACAGGCAGATGGCCGCGAGCGGCAGGCAGGCTTTGGACGGCATCTTCTCTCTCCCCTTTGCGTCGTCGTTCAGTGGCTGTCGCGCGGGAGCCCCCTGGTCTGCGCGATGCGCTGGTATTTGACTGCGACCTCGAGCACCGCGCCGGTATCGAACTGGCCGACGAGATCGCGCTGGATCTCCTGCCTCGGCGTCTGCGATTCGGGCACGTAGGCGACGGCGAGCGCGGCGCGGCGGCGCGCGAGTTCTTCATCGTCGACGAGCATGTCGACGCGGCGGTTCCCGAGATCGATGCGGATGCGGTCTCCGGTCTGGACCAATGCGAGGTTGCCGCCGACCGCGGCTTCGGGCGCGGCGTTGAGGATCGAGGGGCTGCCGCTGGTGCCCGACTGGCGGCCGTCGCCGATGCACGGCAGCGCATGGACGCCCGCGCGGATCAATGCGGCGGAGGGGCGCATGTTGACCACCTCCGCGCCGCCCGGATAGCCGACCGGGCCGGCGCCGCGCATGAACAGGATCGAGGTCTCGGTCACGCCGAGCGCGGGATCGTCGATGCGGTGGTGGTAGTCCTCGGGCCCGTCGAACACGATCGCGTTTCCTTCGAACGCGTCGGGGTGCTCAGGGTCGCTCAGATAGCGAGAGCGGAACTCGTCGGAGATGACACTCAATTTCATCACTGCGCTGTCGAACAGATTGCCCGAGAGCACGGTGAGCCCGGCGGCGTGCTTCATCGGCGCGTCGAGCGGCCAGATGACCTTGGGGTCCTCGCTCTCCGCCGTGCCGACATTGTCCGCTACCGTCTTGCCGTTGGCGGTGAGCGCATCGCCATCGAGCAGCCCGGCGCGGAAGAGCTGGCCCATCACCGCGGGAACGCCGCCCGCGCGATAATAGTCCTCGCCCAGATATTCGCCCGCGGGCTGGAGATTGACGATCAGCGGGACGTCCGCGCCGTGCGCCTCCCAATCGGCGAGGCTGAGCTCGACGCCGATGTGGCGCGCGATCGCGTTCAAGTGAATGGGCGCGTTGGTCGAGCCGCCGATCGCCGAGTTGACGCGGATCGCGTTGAGGAACGCGGCGCGGGTTAGGATGTCGCTCGGCTTGCGGTCGGCGAGGGTCATCTCGACGATCTGGAGGCCGGTGCGATAGGCGCATTCCTGGCGGTCGCGATAGGGCGCCGGGATCGCCGCCGAGCCGGGGAGCGACATGCCGAGCGCCTCGGTCAGCGAGTTCATCGTCGTCGCGGTGCCCATCGTGTTGCAGAAACCGGTCGACGGCGCCGACGACGCGACGAGCTCGATGAAGCCCTTGTAATCGATCTCGCCCGCCGCGAGCATCTCGCGCGCCTTCCACACGATCGTGCCCGAGCCGGTGCGCTCGCCCTTGTGCCAGCCGTTGAGCATCGGGCCGACCGAGAGCGCGATCGCGGGGATGTTCACGGTGGCGGCCGCCATCAGGCAGGCCGGGGTGGTCTTGTCGCAGCCGATCGTCAGCACGACGCCGTCGAGCGGATAGCCGTAGATCGTCTCGACGAGGCTCAGATAGGCAAGGTTGCGGTCGAGCCCGGCGGTGGGACGCTTGCCGGTCTCCTGGATCGGGTGGGTGGGGAATTCGATCGCGATCCCGCCCGCGTCGCGGATGCCCTCGCGCACGCGCCGGGCAAGATCGAGATGGTGGCGGTTGCACGGCACGAGGTCGCTGCCGGTCTGGGCGATGCCGATGATCGGCTTGCCCGACTGGATCTCCTCGAGGCTCAGCCCATAGTTCATGTAGCGCTCGACATAGAGCGCGGTCATGTCGGCATTGTCGGGATTGTCGAACCAGGCGCGCGAACGGAGTCCCTGACCTTTCGATCCACGTTCGTCTTGCATCCGTCCTCCGCAGCAGGTGGCCCGCCCTGTCGGCCAGCCCCACAACGGACTTGATACCGGCCCGGGCGGACAATAGGAAGCAGATATATCATATAATAGAGGATGGCGAATGGCGGGGAAGATCAGGCTCGGACTCGTCGGCATCGGCAAGATCGCACGCGATCAGCACATTCCCGCACTCGCGGCCGACCCGCGCTTCGAACTGGCCGCCACTGCGAGCCGCAATGCACGGGTCGAGGGTGTCCCGGGCTATCCAGATGTCGCCACGCTGATCGCCGAGGGGCCCGCGCTCGACGCCGTCTCGCTCTGCACGCCGCCCGAAGGCCGCTACGCGCAGGCGCGCGCGGCGATCGACGCGGGGCTTCACCTGATGCTCGAAAAGCCGCCCGGCGCGACGGTCGCCGAAGTCCTCGACCTCGCGGATCGCGCCGCCGCCAAGGGCGTGACGCTTTTCACCACCTGGCATTCGCGCGAAGCCGCCGCGGTCGAGACCGCGCGCGACTGGCTCGCCGACAAGCGCATCGATGCCGTGCGCATCACGTGGAAGGAAGACATTCGCCGCTGGCATCCGGGGCAGGACTGGATCCTGGCTGCCGGCGGGTTCGGCGTGTTCGATCCGGGCATCAACGCGCTGTCGATCGCGACGCTGATCCTCCCGCAAGCGCTGCGTATCGAATCGGCCTGGATGGAAGTGCCCGAAGGCCGCGCCTCGCCGCTCGCAGCAGGAATGTCGATGCGGAGCGGGGCGACCAAGGTGACGGCGGACTTCGATTTCCTCCAGACGGGCCCGCAGACCTGGGACATCGAAGCCGATACCGATGCGGGAATGCTGCGTCTGTCGATGGGCGGGAGCATCCTGCAACTGCCTGGCGAGCCCGCGCGAAAGGCCGCGGACCGCGATTATCCGCGGCTCTATGCGCGCTTCGCCGAACTGGTCGCGAGCGGCGCGAGCGA
>JAEWCK010000064.1 GCA_023390675.1 Pseudomonadota bacterium | reverse complement strand
CGCCTGCACGGCGAGGTCGCGTTCGGCGGCCGCCTGGCGCTCGAGCGCCGCGCTGCGCGCCTGCGCGGCCTGCGATTCAGCAGTCGCCTCGCGCAGCCGCGCTTGCTGCTCGCCGAGGCTCGGCGGCTGCGCCGCGGCGATGCTGCCAGTGGCGAGGATAGCGATCAGGCTCGCAGAGAGGGCCAAAGGGCGGAGCATCGCGATCAGCCTTCGCGATGATAGGGGTGGTTGGCAAGGATCGAGGTCGCGCGCCACAATTGCTCGGCGAGCATCGCGCGGGCGAGCATGTGCGGCCAGGTTGCGCGCCCGAAGCTGATCAGCAGGTCGGCCTGCGCACGTTCCGCGTCGTCGAACCCCTCCGCCGCGCCGATCAGGAAGCGCGCTTCGCGCATGCCGTCGTCGCGCCACGTCACCAGCCGCTCGGCAAACACGCGCGAAGGAAGATTTTCGCCGGTCTCGTCGAGCACGACCAGTTTCGTGGCGGGCGCAAGCTCGGGCATCTTGCCGCCGGTATCGGGAAGCTCGGTGACACGCGTCGGCCAAGCGACGCGCTTCAGATAGCGCGCGACGAGATCGGCCTCGGGCGAGCGCCCGATCTTCCCGCGCGCAACGATGTGGAGCAGCATGTGCCGCTCAGGCGCTCAAGCCTGACCGGCTTCGCCGAACGACCACATCCGCTCGAGATTGTAGAAGCTGCGCACTTCAGGGCGGAACAGGTGGACGATCACGTCGCCGGCGTCGATCAGCACCCAATCGGCGGTGGGCAGGCCCTCCACGCGCGGGGTGCGACCGAACTCTGCCTTGATCTTCTCGGCGAGCTTGGTCGCCATCGACGCGACCTGGCGAGTCGAGCGGCCGCTCGCTACCACCATGTAATCGGCGATGCTCGACTTGCCCGCGAGCGGGATCGAGACGGTCTCGACCGCCTGATCGTCGTCGAGCGAGCTCATGACGAGATGATGCAGCGCCTCGGTCCCGTCGGGACCGGACGAACGCAGTACATTGGGCGAAGTCGCCAAGGGGCCTCCTAGGGTTGAGCCGAATCTGTGCGCGGTTGCTGTGGAGACGGCAGGAATTGCCGGTGCCAGGCAGGGTCGGCGGCCCGAAGGCGTGTCGCCGAAGTCGGATCGGGGCGGAAGCGCAACAGCACGAGTGCCGGCAATCTCCAACGCGTCCAGTTCTTCGCCTGGCCTGCGGGCCGCACAAAGCGCCGCAGCCAACCCATTGCAGGACTTGCATGAGCATCGCGATCATAGCCCGGACGCGCCACCACCGCAATCGGAACCTGCCGGGCGATGTGCCGCCAGCGCTCCCAGCGATGGAATTGCGCAAGATTGTCGGCCCCCATCAGCCAGATGAAGCGGTGACGGGGAAAGAGCCGCCGCAATTTCTGGAGCGTATCGGCGGTGTAGCGCGTCTTGAGGCGCTTCTCGATCCCCGTCACCCGGATCGGCGCGTGCCGCGCCATCGCCCGCGCCGCAGCCATCCGCGCCTTGAACGGCGCCATCCCCGCCTTGTCCTTCAACGGATTGCCCGGAGAGACGAGCCACCAGACCTCGTCGAGCCCCAATGCGCGCATCGCGTGGAGCGAGATCTTGCGATGGCCGAGATGTGCCGGATTGAACGATCCGCCCAGCAGTCCGACGCGCTTCAAGGGCGCGCCTGGCCCGTGCCGCGGACCACCCATTTGTACGTCGTCAGCCCCTCGAGCGCGACGGGACCGCGCGCATGGAGCCGGCCGGTCGAGATGCCGATCTCGGCGCCGAGGCCGAACTCGCCGCCATCGGCGAACTGAGTCGAGGCGTTCCACATGACGATCGCGCTGTCGACGCCGGCGAGGAAGCGCTCGGCAGTGGCCTCGTCCTCGGTGACGATCGCATCGGTGTGGTGCGAGCCGTGGCGCGCGATGTGATCCATCGCCGCGGCGACATCATCGACGAGTTTCACCGACAAGATGCTGTCGAGATATTCGGTGTCCCAATCCTCGGCATTGGCGAGCTGGGCGCGGGGCTCGAGCGCGCGGACCTCTGCGTCGCCGCGCAGTTCGCAGCCGGCCTCGGCCAGGCCGGACAGAATCGGCCGGGGATCGGCGAAGGCGCGGTCGATCAGCAGCGTCTCGGTCGCGCCGCAGATGCCGGTGCGGCGCATCTTCGCGTTGAGCGCGAGGCTGCGCGCCATATCGGGGTCGGCGGCGCGATCGACATAAGTGTGGTTGATTCCGTCGAGATGCGCGAGCACGGGCACGCGCGCCTCGGCCTGGACGCGCGCGACGAGGTTCTTGCCGCCGCGCGGCACGACCATGTCGATCGCGCCTTCGGCCGTGAGCATCGCGCCCACTGCGGCGCGATCGGTGATCGGCACGAGCTGGATTGTGTCGGCAGGCATTCCGCCCATTTCCAGCCCGCGCGCCAACGCGGCATGGATCGCCCGGTTGCTGTGCACCGCCTCCGAACCGCCGCGCAGGATCGCGGCATTGCCCGCCATCGCGCACAGCGCCCCGGCGTCGGCCGTGACGTTGGGACGGCTCTCATAGACGATGCCGATCACGCCAATCGGGACGCGCACGCGCGTCAGCACCAGCCCGTTGGGCCGCTCGCTGCGGCTGATCACGTCGCCCACCGGATCGTCGAGCGCAGCCACGGCCTCGACCCCGGCCGCCATGTTCTCGATACGCCCGGCATCGAGCAACAGGCGGTCGAGCATCGCGCCCGACAGGCCATTGGCCTCGCCCGCCGCCATGTCCCTCGCGTTCGCAGCGATGATCGCGTCGGCATCCGCGCGGATCGCCGCCGCCCCCTTGCGCAGCGCGGCGCGTTTTGCCTCGCTCGGCATGGCCGCGAGCGCCTTCGCAGCGGTGCGGGCGCGGGCGGCCATTTCGGCGATCAGAGTTCGTGCGTCGGTCACAGCGGACCCGCTAGCACGCATGTCGCGAAGCTGATAGGCCCCCGCCCATGACGGGGGAATTCGAGGCGGCGGGCGAGCTGGCGACGGGTGCATTGCTCGGCCGCGCGCTCGAGCCACGTGCGGGCGAGGGTCATGACGACGCGCACTGCATGTGCCTCAATTGCGGCACCGCGCTGATCGGTCCGCATTGCCATCGCTGCGGCCAGGCGGGGCACGTCCACCGCTCGCTCGCCGCGATGGGGCACGAGATCCTCCACGGCGTCTTCCATTTCGAGGGCAAGCTCTGGCGCACACTGCCGATGCTCGCCTGGCGTCCGGGCGACCTCACCCTGCGTTATATCGAAGGCGAGCGCGCACGCTTCGTCTCGCCGATGGCGATCTTCCTCTTTTCGATCTTCGCGATGTTCGCCGTGTTCAGCTGGGCGGGAATCTCGGCGCCGACCGATCTGCAGGGCAGCGCCAGCGCGAGCGCGAAGCTCGAGGACGTCCGCAAGGACCTGACCGAGCAGCGCGCAGACCTGATCGAGGATCGCGGCGACAAGGACACGAGCGCGGCGCGCCGGGCGCGCGACGACCAGCGGATCGCCGAAGTCGACGCCAGGCTCGATGCCCTTTCCAAGGTCAATCTGTCCGAGGGACGCACGCACACGACCTTCCACATGAAGAGCGCGTTCAGCGGCTGGGCGCCGCTCGATCACGGCATCGAGAAGTGGAACAAGAATCCCTCGCTGATGCTCTACAAGCTCCAGTCGAGCATCTACAAATTCTCGTGGCTGCTGATCCCGCTGTCGCTGCCCTTCGTCTGGCTGCTGTTCGCGTGGAAGCGCCAGTACAAGCTCTACGACCATACGGTGTTCATCACCTATTCGATCGCGTTCATGTCGCTGCTGTTCATCGCGATCACGCTGGCGGCTGAGATCGGGATCGGCGCGCAGTGGCTGGGCATAGCAGGCGTAGTGATCCCGTTCGTCCACATCACCCGCCAGTTGAAACAGGCTTATCGGCTTGGCTGGATTTCGGCGGTGCTGCGCGCGCTGGTGCTGAGCGTCTTCATCACGATCGTGCTGACGGTCTTCCTCGTGCTGCTCGTACTCATGGGGATGATGGGGTAACCGCCGGGCAAGGGAAGCGCTTGTCGAGATAGGCGAACATCGCGTCGCGGAAAAGCATGCCGCGCTTCTCCTCAGGGATTGCGCGCAGCTCCGCGAGAAGCTCTGGCGATTCCAGCTTTGCGGTGGTGCCCTTGACCGGACAGGCGCGCGGCCGCCGGCCAGCCGCTTCGTCGGCGTCGAGCTCCGCCTTCCAGGCGCCGACGGCGAGCCCCATCTGCTCGCCGAGTGCCCTCATGTCGGGATCGACGATCGCCATTTCCTTGAGGCCCTCGATTCGCGTCCAGCGCCGGAGGAAATCGGCGACGGTCAGCGCAGGATCGAGCGCGGGTGCCGCCTGGCCGGCGAGCGCGAGCGCCGCAAGGATGACCGCTGCCTTCATGCGAAAAGCCCTCCCCCGATTGCGCGGGAGAGGGCTATCGCTGCCGGTTTGAACGCCGGGTGAACTTCAGGCGCCTTGCGGCGTCGGATTGCCGAACGGCCCCTTGGGACGACGGATCTTGGGAATCGAAGTACCCGCAGTGGCGATCGGCTTGTGGATGCCGGTCGGATCTTCGCGGCCGACTTCGCCGGTGGTCACCAGCCGCTTGATCTCCTCGCCGGTGAGCGTCTCATATTCGAGCAACGCATTGGCGAGCAGGTGGAGTTGATCGTTGTGATCGGTCAGCACCTGCTTGGCGCGGTTGAGCCCGCCCTCGACCAGCTTCTTGATCTCGCTGTCGATCAGCTTCGACGTGTCGTTTGACATCGGCGCGTTGCGCAGCCCGCCCTGACCCAGATAGCTGTCATCGGCATAGGTGTGCTCGATCGGGCCAACCTTGTCGGACATGCCCCACATGGTCACCATCGCGCGCGCCAGCCGCGTCGCGCTCTGGATGTCGCCGCTCGCGCCCGACGAGACCTTGTCATAGCCGAAGATCACTTCCTCGGCGACGCGGCCGCCCATCGCCACCGCAAGGTTGGCGTGCATCTTGTCACGGTGGAGCGAATAGGAATCCCGTTCGGGCAGGCGCATCACCATGCCCAGCGCGCGGCCGCGCGGGATGATCGTTGCCTTGTGGATCGGATCCGACGCCGGCTCGTGCAGCGCGACGATCGCGTGCCCGGCCTCGTGATAGGCGGTCATCCGCTTCTCGTCGTCGGTCATCACCATCGAGCGGCGCTCGGCGCCCATCATCACCTTGTCCTTGGCCTCTTCGAACTCGCCCATCGCGACGAGCCGCTTGCCGCGGCGCGCGGCGAGCAACGCCGCCTCGTTCACAAGGTTGGCGAGGTCGGCGCCCGAGAAGCCCGGCGTGCCGCGCGCGATCACGCGCGGATCGACGTCGGGCGCGAGGGGCACCTTGCGCATATGGACCTGGAGGATCTTGACGCGGCCCTCGATGTCCGGAGTGGGCACGACGACCTGGCGGTCGAAACGCCCCGGACGGAGCAGCGCAGGATCGAGCACGTCGGGGCGGTTCGTCGCCGCGATGATGATGATGCCTTCGTTGGCCTCGAAGCCGTCCATCTCGACGAGGAGCTGGTTGAGCGTCTGCTCGCGCTCGTCATTCTGGTTGCCGAGGCCCGCGCCGCGCGAGCGGCCCACCGCGTCGATCTCGTCGATGAAGACGATGCACGGCGCCGATTTCTTGGCCTGCTCGAACATGTCCCTGACACGAGACGCACCGACGCCGACGAACATCTCAACGAAGTCCGAGCCCGAAATAGTGAAGAAAGGCACGCCCGCCTCGCCCGCGATCGCGCGGGCGAGCAGGGTCTTGCCGGTGCCGGGGGCGCCGACGAGCAGCGCGCCCTTGGGAATCTTGCCGCCGAGGCGCGCGAACTTGGTCGGATCCTTCAGGAACTCGACGATCTCCTGCAGCTCCTCGCGCGCTTCGTCGATGCCGGCGACGTCGTCGAAGGTGACCTTGCCTTCCTTCTGCGTCAGCAGGCGCGCACGCGACTTGCCGAAGCCCATGGCTCCGCTCCCCGAATTCTTCTGCATCTGGCGCAGCACGAAGAAGGCGATGCCGAGGAAGAGGAGGAAGGGCAGCGACTGATAGAGGATATAGAACCAGATCGATGGCGTCTCTTCGGGACGGCCGTTGATGATCACGCCCTTGGCGCGCAGGCGATCGACCAGCTCGGCATCGCCCGGATTGACCGTGCGGAACTTGGTCTCGTTGGTGAAGCTACCCGAGACCGCGCCCGTGCCCGGCGTGATGCTCACGTCGCGCACTTCGCCCGACTGCACCTTGTCGAGGAAGGTCGAATAGGGGATCGAGCTTCCCGTCGCCGTGGCGCCGGGCCGATCGAACATGGTGACGAACAGCGCCAGCGCGGCGAGAATCCCCACCCAGATCAACAGGCTCTTCATCCAGGGATTGCCGCCATTTTCGGGGCCGCCCTGCTGCTTGTCGTTGTCGCTCATTTGGATTCGGTCACCTTTCCGCCGCTCAAGATAGGGGCGCGCGGGTTAATGGCAATGGAACAGCGTCGATCAGTGTGATCGGCGGGGTGGGGCCGGGGAGAAGCGCCAGGTGCCGTTGCGCGCCGACGCCATCACGCCCGCCTGCGTGGCGCTGCTTTCGGCGATGAGCGCGTCGAGCAGCGATTCGACGTTCGCGCCGTCATGCCATTCGGGTTCGGTGATGCCCGTGCGCGCGCGCACCGTCGCGATTGCCGACCGTACGAGCCGCCGCCGCACCTCGCGGGGTAGATCGCGCGCATCGAGGCGCACTCCACCTTCCTCGATCACGGCGCGGTCCTCCCACGCCATGTCGGCACAAGCGAGGATTGCGCGCTCCGCCTCCGCCAGATGCTCGGCGGCGCGAGCGATGCCTTTGACATCGAGCCATGGATGCGCTTCGAAGAGCTCCCGAAACCGCGCGCGATCATATTGCGGGTCGGTATTACTCGGATCGTCGATGAACGGCGCGCCCGCCGCCGTGGCGATGGTGCGGAGGCCGGCGCGGCGCCAGCCGAGGAGCGGGCGGACGACCATGACCGCGCCGAATTCCCGCCGCTCGCGGATCGCTGCGAGCCCTGCAAGCCCGGAACCTCGCGCCGCGCGCATCAGAAAGGTTTCGGCCTGATCGTCGGCATGATGCGCAGTGCCGAGCATGCTCGCCCCGGTAACGCGCGCCCATTGCTGCAGGAGCGCGTAACGGATCGTTCTCGCTTGGGCCTGGACGCTTGCGCCGGCGATCGGCTGCTCGGGCGCCAGCGTCGCGTGGGGAACGCCGATCGCGGCGCAATACCCCGCCACCATCGAGGCTTCTCGAGCGGCTTCGGGACGCAATTTGTGATCGACGGTTGCTGCGATCACCGCATCCCCGAAAGCAGCATGCGCCAGCGCGAGCATCGCCATGCTGTCGGGCCCGCCCGATACCGCCAGCGCGATGCGTTCGCCCGGAGCGACCGGCCGCCCCAGCGCGCGTTCGAGATCGCCGCGGAACCGCTCGACCGCTGCCGGATCGAGCGTCACGGCATCAGGCTTTGCACTTCTGCGCGGCGCGGCCCTTCTCGACTTCGGCGGTCATCTCGGCCGAGAGCTTGTCGCCATAGAGCTGAGTGAGCTCGGTATAGACCTTGCACACTTCGCTGGCGGGCTTCTTGAGCTTGGTCAGCGCCTGCGCGAGGTAAAAGAGGCTGTCGGGCGCACGCTCGCCCTTCGGGTTGTTCTTGTAGTTCTGGTAGAAGGCGACCGCAGCGAGGCTGGGCGCGCCCGCATCGAGATAAGCGCGGCCCAGCAAGTTCTGCGCAAAGCTCGCGCGGCGGTGGGTCGGATATTTGGCCGCCACCGCTTCCAGCTCGCGGCGCGCCTCCGGATAGAGCTTCGCCGACCAGAGACGGAAGCCATAGGTGTAGCCGTCCTCGGCGGGATCGCCCGTATTGGGCTTCTCGATCGCGGCGAGCTGCTGCGCGCGGGTACCCGCCGGTGCGGCTGGCTTGTCGGCGGCCGGCTTGTCGGCGGCGGGCTTGGGCGCGGGCTTGGTCGCCGGGGGCTTGATCGTCGCGGGCGGCACGTCGGCGACTTCGGCCGGGGCGGGGCCGCCGCTCCCGCCTTCGCGCGCGGCAACCGCCGCGGCGTCCTCCAGCGCCTTGATCCGCGCATCGGTGGCGATCCTGTATGCCTTGAACTCGTCCTCGATCTGGCGGACGCGATACTGGACCTGCTCGACCTGGCCGGTGAGCGTGCGCAGCTGCTCCTCGATCGCCGTCACGCGCTGGGTGAGATCGGTGATGGGCGCGCTCGCGGGCGTGCCGGGCATCGTCGTATCGGCCTCGGGCGTGATCTGCGGCTCGATCGTCTGGCCCGCGCCGCCGGGAAACACCTTTCGCTGCACGGCGCGCATCTCGCGCTCGAGCCGATCGACGCGCGCGCCGAGCGCGGCGTCCTGCGCCTGCGCGACGCCGCTCGCGCCGAACGCCATGACGATCGCGGCGAGGCCCAGGAAAATACGCATGTGCTTCACACCCCCCGGTGCAAGGAAATAGGACATGGCAAGGCTATAGCGGCAAGCAGCCGCGCCCCGCCAGCCCTTACGGCGCGCCGGCGATGTTGCCCGTCGCAGTCTCTGCCGGCGCCGTGCTCGCCGCGGGTGCCCGTGCGGGCTGGGGCACGGGGCGGCGGGCGCCAGATGTCGCCGCGGGCGTCGGCGTTGCCGTCGCCTGACCGCGCGCCTGCAGCGCCTCCGCGCTGATTTCGGTGTCGACGGTCTGGCCCGCCGGGCCAAGCGTGGCGACGTTGGAGCCGTTGAGCTGCACGGTCAGCTTCTCCGGCCCCCCGGTGCGGATGCGCGGATGGTCCGCACCCTCCGGCACGTCGTAGCGCTCGCCCGGCGCAAGCTCCTTCTCGATCAGCTTCTCGCCCTTGGCGTCGGTGACGCGAATCCATACCGTGTCGGTGGCCGTCAGCGTAACCTGTCCGCC
>JAEWCK010000036.1 GCA_023390675.1 Pseudomonadota bacterium | reverse complement strand
CCCTCGACCACGACGACCAGCCCGCGATTGTATTTGTGGGCCTGCGCGCCGGGCGCCTCGAGGTGCGGCCGCGCTACGCTCCGCCAGCGCGTCTCCACCGGCACGCCGATATCGGTGAGCAGCACCTGCCCGCAGCGCTCGATTCCGTCGGCCAGCACATGCGCCGGCTTGAGTGCGCCCAGCGCGAGCGTCGCGGTCATCCCCCTGGGCGCGCCGAGATCCCCACCCGTGTCGGTGTCGAGCCCCGAAGGCAAATCGATCGCCAGCGAGAAGTCCGCCGCCCCAACGAGCTCCGCAAGCACCGCGGCGATCCCGCGTTCGAGCGGCCGCGTCATGCCGGTGCCGAACAGCCCGTCGATCAGCACCGGCCGCGCCTTGGCTTCGTAGAGCGAGGCCGTGGCGCCGTCCCAGCGCGAATGCATCAGCGCCGCCGCGCCTGCCTTGGGCTCGCCGCACGCGACGAGCGCGACGTCATGCCCGTTCGCCTTCAAGAGCCGCGCCGCGACATAGGCATCGCCGCCATTGTTCCCCGGCCCTGCGAGCACGAGGATCCGCCGCCCATGCGCGAAGCGCGCCGCCTCGCGCGCCACCGCGGCGCCGGCGCGCTCCATCACGTCCTCCCGGGGCGTCCGGCGGAACGCCACTTCCTCGGCGGCGCGCATCTGCTCTGCAGTGACGATCGGGGCGCCCGAAGGAATCATTTGCCGGCCTTGGGCTGGCGAACGGTCGCAGGCAAGCGATAGCGCGCGCCGCCCAGCGCGACTTCGATCTTGTCGGCGCCGAGCGGCTTGACCACTGCCTGCTCCGCTCCGTCCGCCGCGACCACGCCGCGCCCGTCGCGCGTCACCAGCAGCCGGTGGAAGCCGCCATCGGGGTGGCGCAGCGTGAGGAACAGCCCGTCCTGCGTCTGCTCGCGGTCGATCGCGCAGGCATAAGTGAATTCGACGGCGCCCGGCGGCGCACACTCGATCCGCCCCTCGGCCTCAGCAACCGCCTGCTTCGCTTCCTGCTCCTTCGCCTCCGCCACCTTGTCGCGGACCTTCACCCCGCAAGCGGTGAGGAGGAGCAGGCTTAGCAAAATCCTCCCCCGGAGGGGGAGGGGGACCAGCCGAAGGCTGGTGGAGGGGTAGTTCCCCACGGGCGACACCACTGGTGGAGAGCTACCCCTCCACCACCAGCTTCGCTGGCGGTCCTCCTCCCCCTCCGGGGGAGGATTCAGGAATGTCCGCGTCGTCCGCTCAAATATCCGCGTATACATGGCGTTCGGCGCTGGCTCCCGGGTGCGTCACCGCTCCCTTATAGGCAGGGCCGACATTCCGGGAATAGCGCCAGAGCGCGCCCGACTGGTAATCGTTGATGCGGGGCTGCCATGCGGCGCGACGCGCGGCGAGCACATCCTCGGGCACGTCGAGGTCGATCGTCCCCGCCTCGGCGTCTATCCGGATCGTGTCGCCGTCCTCGACCAACGCGATCGGGCCGCCCTCGGCCGCCTCGGGCCCGACATGCCCGATGCAGAACCCCCGCGTCGCGCCCGAAAAGCGCCCGTCGGTGATCAGCGCCACCTTTTCGCCCATCCCAAGCCCGTAGAGCGCCGCGGTAGTCGAGAGCATCTCGCGCATTCCCGGCCCGCCCTTGGGACCTTCGTAGCGGATGATCACGACCTCGCCTTCGTTGATGCGGCGCTGCTCCACAGCCTCGAATGCATCCTCCTCGCAATCGAACACGCGCGCAGGCCCCGTGAACTGGAGCCGGTGCATCCCCGCCACCTTCACGATCGCGCCTTCCGGAGCAAGGCTGCCGCGCAGCCCGACCACTCCCCCGGTGGGCGAAAGCGGCGTCTTGACGTCGTAGATGACCTTCTGCTCGGGGTTCCACGTCACCTGATCGATATTCTCGCCCAGCGTGCGCCCGGTCACGGTCATGCATTCGCCGTCGAGATAGCCGCCCGCGAGCATCGTCTTCATCAGCATGTAGACCCCGCCGGCCTCGTGCATGTCCTTGGCGACATATTTCCCACCGGGTTTGAGGTCGGCAGTGTAAGGAGTTGATTTGAAAGCCTCGGCTACGTCGTGGAGGTCGAACTCGATCCCTGCTTCGTTCGCCATCGCGGGCAAGTGCAGCGCGGCGTTGGTCGAGCCCCCCGTCGCCGCCACCACGCGCGCGGCGTTGATGAAGGCGGAACGCGTGCAGATGTCGCGCGGGCGCAGATTGCGCGCGAGCAGCTCCATCACCTGCGCGCCCGCCGCCACGGCGATCTGCTCGCGACTCTGATACGGCGCCGGCACCATGTTCGAATTGGGCAGCGACAGCCCGATCGCCTCGCCGACGCAGGCCATGGTGTTGGCAGTGAATTGCCCCCCGCACGCGCCGTGCCCGGGGCAGGCGACCTTCTCCAGCGCGGTCAGCTCGTGGAGCGGGCAATTGCCCGCGGCGAACTTGCCCACCGCTTCGAACACGTCGACCACGGTGACGTCCTTGTCGTGATAGCGGCCCGGCAGGATCGATCCGCCATAGACGAAGATGCTCGGCACGTTGAGCCGCAGCATCGCCATCATCATGCCGGGCAGGGACTTGTCGCATCCCGCAAAGCCGACCAGCGCGTCGTAGCAATGCCCGCGCACCGAGAGCTCGACCGAATCTGCAATCACTTCGCGGCTTACCAGCGAGGACTTCATCCCCTGATGCCCCATCGCGATCCCGTCGGTCACGGTGATCGTGTTGAAGCGCCGCGGCATGCCGCCGTTCGCGATTACGCCTTCGCGCGCAGCATCGGCCTGGAAATCGAGCACGGTATTGCACGGCGCGCTGTCGTTGCC
>JAEWCK010000001.1 GCA_023390675.1 Pseudomonadota bacterium | reverse complement strand
TCCTGAAAGATGCCCCTACCGGCGTGGCGATGGCCCTGGGCCCGCTGGTCGCGCGCGTGCTGGCGCCCAATCCTTCGCCCTTCACCTATACCGGCACCCAGACCTATCTCGTCGGCACGAGCGATCTCGCGGTGATCGATCCCGGCCCGGACGATCCGCGCCACCTGGCGGCGCTCCACGAAGCGATCGCCGGCCGCAAGGTGCGCGCGATCCTCTGCACGCACACCCACCGCGACCACAGCCCAGCCGCGGCGCCGCTCAAGGCGGCGCCCGGGGCGCCGATCATCGGCTGCGCGCCGCTCACCCTCGAGGATGCCGGCCCGCGCGCCGATGCGGCGTTCGACATGGACTATGCGCCCGATCGCGTGCTTGCGGACCGCGAGACCGTCGAAGGGCCGGGCTGGACGCTGGAGGCGGTCGCCACGCCTGGCCACACTTCCAACCATCTCTGCTTCGCGCTGCGCGAGGCGAACGCGCTGTTCAGCGGCGACCATGTCATGGGCTGGTCGACCACGGTGGTCGCGCCGCCCGATGGCGACATGGCGGCGTACATGGCCAGCCTCGATCGGCTGATGGCGCGCGAGGACCGCATCTATTACCCCGCGCACGGCGATCCGGTGGAGAACCCGCGCCGCTTCGTCCGCGGGCTGATCGGGCACCGCAAGCAGCGCGAGGGCCAGATCCTCCGCCTGCTCCGGCAGGACGTGCATGCGGTTCCCGCGATGGTCGCGCGGATGTATGTGGGGCTCGACCCGCGGCTCATCGGCGCGGCTGGGCGTTCGGTCCTCGCGCACCTGATCGAGCTGCGCGATCGGGGCGTGGTGGCCGAGGAGGACGGCGCGTGGAGGATGGCGGCATGAAGGAAGGCGGCGGTTGCCTCAAGCTGTTCGGACTGGTCGTGGCGCTGGTGCTCGTCATCGGCGCGGGCTTCTGGTTCCTGGGCGACACGATCAAGCGCCAGTTCGTCGGGCCGAGCCCGGTGACGGTCGCCTCGGCGAGCCTCGCGGGGCTGCGCGAGCAGAACCGGCTTTCGACCTTCGCGGCCTCGTTCGTCGCAGTGGTGACCTCGAAGCAGAGCCGCGTCGGCCTGACTGCGCAGAAGACGATGATCATGCCGGGGAGCGTGCGCTACGAAGTCGATCTCTCGAAGCTGCGCCAGAAGGACCTCACCTGGGATGCGGGGAGCAACCGCCTGACCGTCAATCTGCCGCCGATGGAAGTCGTCGGCCCCGACGTCGACATCAACAACATCCGCCAATATGACAATGGCGGCATCCTGCTCTCGCTGACCGACGTCGGCGGCCAGCTCGACGAGGCCAACCGCAAGGCCGGGCAAGTCGAGCTGCTTCGCCAGGCGCGCACCGGCACCTATATGCGCATGGCGCGCGCCGCGACCAAGCGCGCGGTGGAGAGCAGCTTCGCGATGCCGCTCAAGGCGGCGGGGATCAACGCCAATGTCGAGGTGCTCTTTCCCGACGAGGTCAACCCGCCGAGCGAGCGTTGGGACGAATCGCGCCGCCCCGAGGACGTGATCGCCAACAAGTGGTGAGTTGAGCGGTCGTTGCGATCGCGATATATCCTGAGGCGTGCAGGTTCAGTTGGGGGACTGACGATGGCTACGCTTGCCGAACCGGCGCCCACGCTCGGGCGCGACGACCGATTCTTCCTGACCATGGCGATCGTGATGATGGCCGTGGTCTTCGCCGGCTTCAGCTTCCACCTCGCGATGGGCCGCTCGACCTTCGCCAGGCCGCTGCTGGTCCACGCCCATGCAGTGGTGTTCATGGGCTGGATCGTCCTCTACGTGCTCCAGAACGTTTTCGTGAACCGCGGCTCGATGGCGCTTCACCGCACACTCGGCTGGATCGGCGCGGGGTGGATCGTCGCGATGATCGGGCTCGGCGCCGCCGTGACGCTCGGCATGGTGCGCAGCGGCACGGTACCCTTCTTCTTCTATCCCGCGCAGTTCCTGATCTTCGATCCGATGATCGTGCTCACCTTCGCAGGGTTGAGCTGGTCGGCGATCGCGCTGCGCCGCCAGACCGGCTGGCACCGGCGGCTGCATTATTGCGGCATGGCGCTGCTCACCGCGCCCGCGATCAGCCGGCTGCTCCCCGCGCCGCTGCTGATGCCCTGGGCCTATGAGTGGGCGGTGCTGCCCACGTTGATCTTCCCGGCGATCGGCATGGTCGCGGACCTGCGCCGCACCGGCCGCATCCATCCGGCGTGGTGGTGGGGCGGCGGCGCGATCCTCGTGTCGCTGCTCGTCACCGAGCTGCTGGTACACGGCCCGGCGGGCTCGGCGCTCTATGCGGCCGTGACCGCGGGCACGCCCGGCGCGGCGGTACCGCCGCTCGCTTTCCCGCCGCCGCCCATGCCTTGATCCCGGGCGTCGCGCGGGCCATGTGAGCTCCATGGACGCACGCAACGGCATCGGCGGCAGCCTTTCGGGGCTCGACCTCAAGGCGGAGATCGATCGGCTGCGCAAGGAGCGCAACGCGGTGATCCTCGCACATTATTACCAGAAACCCGAATTGCAGGACATCGCCGACTTCGTCGGCGACAGCCTCGACTT